>CAYVPZ010000039.1:0-14328 GCA_964453955.1 uncultured Solibacteraceae bacterium
TGTTTCGCAGCTTCTACCGGCGCCCGCTGGCGGTGGAGGAAACCATCGCGCTGGTGCAGCTCGAACAGAAGCGCACCGCGCGCGTGGGCCAGCTTTCCGGCGGGCAGAAGCAACGCCTGGCCATGGCCGTGGCGCTGGTGGGCAACCCCCGGTTCTTCTTTCTGGATGAGCCGAGCACGGGTCTGGACCCGCAGGCGCGCCGCCAGGTGTGGGACCTGGTGGACCGGTTCAAGTCCACCGGCCGCACCGTTTTGCTGACCACGCACTACATGGACGAAGCGGAACGGCTGTGCAACCGCGTGGGCATCATGGACCACGGGCGCATCATCGCGCTGGACACGCCGCGAGGGTTGATCGCATCGCTGGGCGCCGAACACGTCATCGATTTCGCGGCGGCCGAGGGGCAGCGCGCGGCGGACACGGACGCGCTGGGGAAGCTGCCGGGGGTGCGGTCCGTCCACGCGCGCGACGGGCACGTGGAGATGCACGTGGAACAGCTTCACGCCGCGGCGCCCGCAGTGCTGTCGGAGCTGGATGCGCAGGGGGTTCGCCTGACCGAGCTGCGAACGCACTCGGCCACGCTGGAAGATGTGTTCGTGTCGCTGACCGGGAGGCGCCTGCGTGAAGACTGAACGGCGCGACAGCCCGCTGCTGCAGTTGACGCTGGTGCGCGTGCGCGAGTTCCTGCGCGAGCCGGAAGCCATTTTCTGGACCTTCGGGTTCCCCATTCTGCTGGCGGCGGGGCTGGGGATCGCGTTCCGCAACAAGCCCGCCGAATTCGTCAACGTGGCGGTGGTCCGGGACGGGGCGGCGTCCGCGCAGGTGGCGTTGTGGCTGGGCGAGGACAAGGGACTGCGCGTTCGGACGCTGGCCGAAGACCAGGCGAATCTGGCGCTGCGAACCGGGGGCGTCGCGCTGGTGGTGCTGGCGCGGCCCGGCGGCGGCGTGACGTGGCGCTACGACGACACCAATCCGGACGGCCGCGCGGCGCGTCTGCTGGTGGAGAACGCCATCGAGCGGGGGGCCGGGCGGCGCGACCTGGTGCCCGCGTCCGAGGACAGGGACCGCGAACCCGGCTCGCGCTATATCGATTTTCTGCTGCCCGGGCTGCTGGGCATGAACATGATGGGCGACGGCATGTGGGGCATCGGTTTCAGCGTGGTGGACGCGCGGCGGCGCAAGCTGCTGAAGCGGCTGATTGCTTCGCCCATGTCCCGGGCGGAGTACCTGGCGTCGTACCTGCTTTCGCGCATCATGATTCTCACCACCGAGATCGCGGTGATCGCCGGCTTTGGGTGGCTGGTGTTCGGCGTGCCTTTCCGCGGACCGTTCGCGGTGTTCGTGTTCATTTGCGTTGTCAGCGGGTTCACCTTCAACGCGATCGGGCTGCTGCTGGCGTCGCGACCGCAGACCATCGAAGCGGTGAGCGGGCTGATGAACCTGGCCATGCTGCCCATGTGGGTGTTGTCCGGCGTGTTCTTTTCGTCGAGCCGCTTCCCGGCGGTGCTGCAGCCGTTCATTCACGCGCTCCCGCTGACGGCCGCGGTGGACGCGCTGCGCGCCAACATGCTGCAGGGCGGCGGGGTGGGCGCGGTGGGAGCGCAACTGGCCACGCTGGCGGTGTGGCTGGTGCTCTCGTTCGTGGTGGCGCTGCGGATTTTCCGCTGGCGCTGAGCGAACCTGAGTGGTCATAGCGGAGACCGCGCAAGTGGCTATAGCCGGGAACTCTCCAGACTAAAGTGCGTCAACTGTAGTGGAGGGCGAGATGCGCGCTGCGGTGTGGATGTGGGCGGCGGTCTCCACGGCGCCGCTGTGGGCGGGCGAACGGATGACCGTCTCGGTTTGCATTCTGGGACGCCTGGGCGAGGCGACGGTGGCCCGCGCCGAAGCGGAAACGGCGGCGGTCTTTCGGTTCGCGGACGTGGAGACGGTGTGGGCGAAGTGCGAGGACGCGCCGCTGGGGGCGGAAGCGGCCGAGCAGCACTGGTTCACCCTCCGGCTGCGTGGAGACGGGCCGGTGGCAACGGCGGATTCGGGCATGCTGGATACTCTGGGCGAGGCGTTCTTCGCGGACGAAAACCAGCCGGGCTACGTGGCGGACGTGTACTACAAAGGGGCCCAGGCGCTGGCGTACCGGGAACAAATGGAACCGGGCGTGCTGCTGGGCTGCGTGATGGCGCACGAGATCGGCCATTTGCTGCTCGGTCCCGGGCACGCCCCGGATGGAATCATGCGGGCGGCGTGGGAGGCGCGGGATCTGGACGCCATTCGCAAGGGGTGGCTGAAGTTTAACGGCGCCGAGAGCGCCCGGATTCGCCAGGTTTTGCGGGCGGGGCGTTAGGGCTTGCTCGGCTAAACGAGGAGGGCTTTCGCGATGCGCGGGCTGGTCTGGCTGCGTCTGCTGGCGGCGATCATGTGGGTGATTCTCGGCGTCGGCGCGTTTGCCGCCCACGGGCCGAGCTGGGTGAATTTCCTGTTGGGACTCGGGTTCGGTCTGGGATGCGCGGTGCAGTTCCTTTTGTGGAACGGCACGCTGGAAGCGCTCGATGACGACACCTCAGGAAGCTGACGGCGCGCGCTCGCGGGCCTTGCGCGCGGACCACTCGGCGCCGGCGAGGATCAGCATGGAGGCGAAGAAGCTCCAGAGAATGATGGTGACCGAATAGCGGAAGGGTCCGTATTCGCGGGTCATCTTGGCCTGCATCCAGACCCATAAGACCAGGTTGACGTACTTGAGGACTTCCAGCAGAAAGCCGACGAAGATGGCGGCGGGGATTACATCCGCGGGCCGGACCTTGCAGTTGGGCAGCAGCCAGTAGATGAGAAACAGAATGAACATGGAGATGGGAAGCGCGGCCAGCTTGAAAACCGCGGAGGTAACGAAGCCCGCCACCGGCGATGGGATCCCGCTGAGGACTTGTCCATGCAGACCGGTCAGCATGGCCGAGAGCATTCCCAGTATGCCGCATACGAATATGAGGCCCAGGCTGAGGATCTGATTGCGCACGTAACTGCGGTTGATTTTGCATCCCCACACCTTGTTGAGGGCCACTTCGAGCGGCTCGAAAATGCCGTTCGCCGTGAACAACAGCAGCAGGATGGAAACCATCTGGATCTTCCGGGGCAGAACGCTGACCAACCCGTTGTGCGCGTGGGCCTCGCCCAATTCGATCCAGTTTTCGATGATGCCCGGGAAATAGCTCTTCAGCGCGATGGAGATGGCGTCCATTGCGGCCTGCCAGTGCAGGAAGTGAATGCTGATGGACGCGATGACGATCAGGAAGGGAAAAAACGAGAGCAGGACGTTCGCCGAGACGGAGAAGGCGAAGACGTGCACCTCCGTTTCCATCCAGTAGCGCAGGGTGGGCATGACGGCGCGCCAGATGCGCGGAGCTGTTGCTTTAGGTGGGGATGCGGGGAGCAACTACCAGCTTACAGAAGGCGCTGCGATTTCGGTTGCGCGAGCCGTTTTTCGAGACGCGCGCGGCGGCGGCGGAGGGCCTCCGTGGGGGCGAGGGCGAGCGCGCGCAGGGTCATATCCAGCGCCGCGGCGAAGTTACGCTCGCGCCTTTCGTAGTGCCTGGCCAGTTCCTCCAGCGCGGGCGCGCGCCAGGCATTGGGCGAACCGGCCAGATCGGCGAGGGCGCACCGCGCGGCCTCATCGCGACCAGATTTTTTCTCGAGACAGGCGATGTCCCAGAGCGTCCGGAAATACAGGTCGTCGGGGAGCCCTCGTTCCACCGCGCCACGGAACAGGGCCAGGGCGTTCTCCGGATGTTCTGCCTGCCGCCACCAGCGTCCGAGCCCCACCATCTCCGCGCCGTGCGCGAAGGGCGCGTTTTCGGGAGCGTGAAACGCCCAGGGCACGATGGCGGTGAGGCAGGCCAGCGTCAGGATGTCGGTGGCGTTGTGATGGAACACCGGGACCAGGCGGAAGATCTCGCGGGTGCGCAGGTACTCGAAGTAGACGTAGGGGATCATCTCGCCGGGGAGGTCGCCCTCGCGCTCGACGCCGAGGATGCGGCCTTCCAGCTCCACCAGCCGGCAGGAATCGAAGCGCAGCTTCCAGAGGCGGCGCGCGCCGAACAGCAGATCGAGGTGGTGCAGATCGTCGAAGGGCGGGCGGCGGCGGCCCATGCGATAACGGGTTTCGAGCAGCGGCTGATCGTAGGTGCGGCCGTTGTAGGTGATGAGCACCTGGAACCGTTTCAGGTGCTCGGCGAGCGCGTGCAGCAGGCTGGCTTCCTCGCCGTGATCGCGCATGAAGAACTGGCGCACGCGAAACCCGTCGGGGGCGATGCGGCCCACGCCCACCAGGAACGCGCAGGTGCCGGAGCCTCCGGCGAGGCCGGTTGTTTCGGTGTCCAGAAACGCCCATGTGGCGGGCGGCGCGGCGGCGATCAGGCCGCTGGAGATCGGTTCCAGAAGATTGGGCGGCAACTGTTCGAGGTCGCAGATGCCGATGCTGCCGTGGCGGCGATGGCGCTCGTACAGCTTTTCGGTCTCGAAGTGGCGTCCGAATTCGGTTTCCACCTCGCGGCCGCTGAGGTACTCGTCGACGAAATATCGATCTGGTTTCTGTGGGGCTGGCGGGGGCTCGGGCGGGGGCACTGCGGCGTACTTGCGGTCAATGCGGGCCATGCGCCGGCGCAGATAGCCGAGTTGTTCCTGCAGGTCGCCCACGCGCGAGGAGCTTCGCCTTTCCTTCGCCGATGATAGCACTGTGGCGAACGCAGGCGAAAACGCCTGCTCCACTCTGCGCTAGGCGGGGATTTCGCGGTTCACGCCGAAGTCGTTCTGCAGCACCAGGGCTACGGTTCCGCGCAGGCGCTCCATGCCATCGTCGTGCGCGGGAATCACCAGGGGGGCGTGCCCGCCCGGCAGGGCCTGCGCCTGCATCTCGGCTTCAATCACCGGGGCAAAGTGGTTCCATGAGCGGGTAAGATCGCCCACCATGACGATCCGGTCCGGCGCCAGCCCGGCCGCGATCATGCGCATGCCACGGCCGAGGTAGTGGGCCATCCTGTTGAGGGCGCCCGCCGCTCGCGAGTCGCCGTGATCGGCACGACGCAGCAGGTCGAGGAAAGTAAGTTCTCCCGTGTCCGCCGCGGATTCGAAGTAGTATCGCAAAGCATCGCGATTGGAAGCGAACACCTCCCAACAGCCGCGGGCGCCGCAACCGCACAGCGGACCTTCCGGATCGAGGGACACGTGACCGAACTCGCCGGCCATGCCGTGCCGGCCGCGCACCAGTTGCCCGTTGAGAAACACGCCGGCGCCGATGCCTTCGGAAACGGTGATGACGACGAGGTTGCGGCTCTCCACGTGCCCAAACCAGACCGCGGCCAGAACACAGGCGTTCGCGGCGTTCTCCAGTTCGACGGCGAGGCCGGTGGCGGCGGCGATGGGAGTGCGCATGTCGAGGCCGGCCCACTTGAGGTTAGGAGAGAAGACAAGGCAATTCGAGCGGTCGTCGATGCGGCCCGGCACGCTGATCCCGATTCCCTCGATTTTCCTGCCGGTGCAGCCCCGAGCGACCCTTTGAATCCGCTCGATAAGCAGGCTCAGGGCGAGGCCGGGATCGGCGGGCGTGGCCATGGTCTCCTGCTGGGTGAACTTTCCGTTGGCGTCGGAAACGGCAACCGTAATCTGAGTGGGACGAATATCCACGCCGATGATGACCCGCTCCTCGTTCAGGCAGAGAAACGTGGGGCGGCGGCCGCGGGGCAGCCGGCCGGTGGGACCCTCCACGACCCACTGCTCCTCGATGAGCTGTTCGACGATCAGGGAGACGGTGCTGCGCTGCAGGCCGCTGACGCGGGCCAGGTCGGCGCGCGAGATGGGGTGGCGCGTGCGGATTAGGTTCAGGACGGTTCGCCGGTTGATATCGCGGGCTACTTCGCTGGACGCAGGCTGGCTGCGCCACGGTCCACTGGCCGGCGTATTGTTTGGTGCCGAGTGTGTCGCCACCGGGCCGCTCGTATCTACAAGTATGCACGAAGCGTGGCGCGGAACTCGCGAACGATGGCGGCGCACTGCGCTGCTATGCTGAGTTACTGTTGCCATGGGCTTCCGGGTGGGCGACACCATCGGCGATTACCGCATCGAGTCCGTGCTCGGCAAGGGCGGCATGGGCCAGGTGTTCCGGATGCGCAACCTGCTGTCGGATCGCGTGGAAGCGATGAAGATCGTGCTGCCCCATCTGGAGGACAATCAGCGCCTGCCGGAACGCTTCCTGCGCGAGATTCGCGTGCTGGCCAGCCTGGATCATCCGCACATCGTGGCCATGCGCACGGCGCTGCGGGTGGAACACCGCGTGGCGCTGGTGATGGAACTGGTGGACGGCGTCAGCGTGGAAACCAGCCTGTACACCACGGGCATCGCTCCGGCAGACGGGATTCGCTACATCACCGAGGCGCTCGGCGCTCTCTCCTATGCGCACGCGTGCGGCGTGGTGCACCGCGACATCAAACCGGCCAACATCCTGGTGACCAGCGCGGGCATGGCCAAAGTGACCGATTTCGGCGTGGCGCAGTTCAAGGGAGATCGAACGCTGACGGCAAGCGGCGCCGCAGTGGGGTCGCTGCATTATATGTCGCCGGAGCAGGTGCGCGGAGCCGATGTGGACGGGCGCTCGGACATTTATTCCGTCGGAATGACCTTGTACGAGATGGCCACCGGCACAAAGGCGATTGCCGGGGACAGCACCTGGGCCATCATGAACGGCCAGCTGCATCAGCGGCCCGCCGCCCCCATCGATCTGAACCCCAGGCTGCCGCTCGCTCTCTCGGCGGCGATTCTGCGGGCGATCGAGAAGAGCCCGGCCGATCGCTTTCAGACCGCGGACGAGTTCCGATTAGCGCTGGGCGACAAGGCCGCGACGATGGCGCATCGGCCGGGCATGGCGATGACCCGGGCCTTCGTGGCGACAGCGGCCCCGGTGGTGGTGGATGCCGCTCAACTGGAGAGGCTGGAGAGGCATCTTGTGCGCGCCGTGGGGCCGATCGGCAAGCAACTGGTGGCCCGCGCCGCGCGGACCGAGGCGTCGCTGCCGGAGCTGTGCCGCGCGCTGGCAACGCACATCCCCACCCTCAAAGAGCGCGAGGAGTTCCTGCGCGCCTTCGAGCGCGAGATGACGCCGCCATCGCCGGTTCCGCGGCCGGCTCCCCTGGCGGCGACCGCGGCAACTCCGGCGCCGGCCTTCGACGCCGAGCTGATTCGGACGGCGAAGCAGAAGCTGGCCACGTTTATGGGGCCGATTGCCGGCATCCTGGTGGACAAAGCGGCGCGCAAGGCGCGGAGCCCCCGCGAGTTGTGGGAGGCGCTGGCGGCGCAGATCCCGAACGAGGCCGAGCGGCAGGCGTTCCTGAGGTTGGGGCCGTGATGGGAGCGCCGCACAGGCTGAAGCCCGTGCCACCCATGCGCTGACAAATCTGTGATGAAAGGTGGCACAGACTTTAGTCTGTGTCTAAAATCAAAGTCAATGTCCCTCTTCCGGCTTATCCTTATCGCTCTCGTGGCTACGGCGGCCGCGAGCGCGCAGTCCTTGGCCGATTTCGAAAAGCGCGTCACCGAATTCACGCTGGCCAACGGCTTGCATTTCATCGTCCTCGAGCGGCACGATGCGCCCGTGGTTTCGTTCCACTCCTACGTGAACGCCGGGTCCGTTAACGATCCCAGCGGCGAAACGGGCATCGCGCACATGTTCGAGCACATGGCCTTCAAAGGCACACCGCAAATCGGCACGAAAGACTACCCGGCCGAAAAGCGGGCCATGGACGAGGTGGAGCGCATCTACGACCAGTACGACGCCGAGCGCGCCCGCGGCACCAAGGCCGATCCGGCCAGGCTGCAGGCCCTCGAAGCCAGCCTGAAAGCGGCCATGGAGAAGGCCAATTCCTACGTCATCCCCAACCAGTTCCCTGAGATCATCGACGAGAACGGCGGCGTGGGCATGAACGCGGAAACCGGCGTCGACTCCACGCAATACTTCTACAGCTTCCCCTCCAACCGCATCGAGCTCTGGTTCCTGCTGGAAGCCGAGCGCTTCGCCGAGCCGGTTTTTCGCGAGTTCTATAAGGAGCGCGACGTGGTACGCGAAGAGCGCCGCATGCGCACCGAATCCGATTCGCAGGGCCAGCTCATCGAAGCGCTGCAGGCCACGGCGTTCGAGGCGCACCCGTACCGCGTGGGCTCGGTGGGCTGGGCCAGCGACATCGAGAATTTCCGCCTGAAGGAAGCCGCGCGGTTCTATCGCGAGTACTACGTGCCGGCCAACATCACCATCGCCATTGCCGGCGACGTGGATCCGAAGCAGGCGCGCCAGTTCGCCGAGAAGTACTTCGCGCGCATTCCCGCGGGACCCCTGCCGGCCGGCGTGCGCACGGTAGAGCCTGCACAGGACGGCCCCAAGACCGTGGCCGTGGAATCGCCCTCGCAGCCGCTGGCGGTGGTGGTGTACAAGCGGCCGGATGAGAACGACAAGGACGACCCGGTGTTCGACGTCATCTCCGACGTCCTGTCGGCGGGCCGCACGTCCATGCTCTACACCGACATGGTCCGCGACAAGCAGCTTTCACTGGCAGCCCAGACGGTGGCTGTCTTCCCCGGCGGAAAATACCCCAGCCTTTTCGTGTTTTTCCTGGTGCCCAACATGGGCCACACGGTGGAGGACAACGAGAAGGAGTGTTACGCGATCATCGAGCGGCTGAAGAATCAGAAGGTGGACGAGGAGACGCTGAAGCGGGTAAAGACGCGCATTCGCGCCGGCCTGATCCGCCAGCTTGACAGCAACGAGGGGCTGGCCACGCAGCTCACTTTCTACTCCGTGAATTACGGCGACTGGCGGAAAATGTTTACGGGCCTCGAAGACATTGACCGCGTGACCGCCGACGACGTGGAGCGGGTGGCCCGCAAGTACTTCGTTCCGGAGAGCCGCACGGTGGCGTACATCGCCGCGCCAGCAGCCGGGGAAGCCAAAGGAGAAGCGAAGTGAGGCGCGCTCTGATTTTCGCCACGCTGCTGGCGGCCGCAGCAGCCGGACAGACCGAAGCGCCCGCGCCGGCCGTGGCGCCTTTCCCCAACTGGCAGGATCTGAAATTCCCGCCTTTGCGCTCGCCCACTATTCCCAAACCGGTGGAATTCACGCTGCCCAACGGCATGCGCGTCTACCTGCTGGAGGACCACGAGCTCCCGCTGGTGAGCGGCACCGCGGTGGTGCGCACCGGCAACCTGTTCGATCCGCCGGACAAGGTGGGCCTGGCCGACATCACCGGCGCGGTGATCCGTTCGGGCGGCACGAAGGCGCTCACCGGCGATCAGATTGACGTACAGCTCGAAAACGTCGCCGCATCGGTGGAGAGCAGTATCGACGAGAGCAGCGGCAACGTTTCGTTTTCCTGCCTGAAGGAGAACACCGATTTGACCGTCGGCCTGTTCCACGACATTCTCACGGCGCCCGAGTTCCGTGAGGACAAGATCGAGCTGATCCGCACGCAGTACCGCAGCTCCATCGCGCGCCGCAACGACGATCCGGCCGGCATCGCGGGCCGCGAGTTCGCCAACACCATCTACGGCCACGACACGCCCTATGGCTGGATGCCCGAGTATGCCACCATCGGCAATATTCACCGCGACGATGTGATCGCCTTCTACAAGCGCTACTATTTCCCGGCCAACATCATGCTCGCGGTGATCGGCGATTTCGATGCCGCAGCGATGCGCGAGCGCCTGAGCGGCCTTTTCAAAGACTGGACCTATACGCAGCCCCCCGTGCCCGTTTTCCCCGAGGTGAAAAAGATTGACGCGGCGGGCGTGTTTCTGGCCACGAAAACCGACGTGAACCAGACTTTTTTCGAGGTAGGCCATCTGGGCGGCGTCCTCAGCGACAAGGATTTCGCGGCGCTGGACGTGGCGGCGGACATTCTGGGCGGCGGTTTTTCCAGCCGCCTGGTGCAGCGCATCCGCACCAAACTGGGGTACGCGTACGGCATCAACGCCGCGTGGGGCACCCACTACGACCATCCCGGCCTGTTCGAGATTGTCGGCAGCACGCAGTCGAAGTACACCGTGCAGACACTCCAGGCGGTTCGCGAGGAGATCGAGAAGATGCGCACCACCGAGGTGACCGACGACGAACTGCGCATCGCCAGGGACAAGGTGGAAAACAGCTTCGTCTTCTCCTTCGACCGGCCCGAGAAGACGCTGGACCGCGTGGTCCGGTACGACTATTTCGGCTACCCGCACGACTTCATTTTTCAGTTTCAGAAAGCGGTGCACGCGGTCACCAAGGCCGATATCCTGCGCGCATGCCGCCAGTACTGGGACCCGAAGCGCCTGACCATCATTGCCGTGGGCAATCCGGCCAACTTTGGGCACTCGCTGGACGAGCTGGGCGTGCCCGTCCGGCCCATCGACCTGACGATTCCACCGCCGAAGTAACGAGTTCATGCCGCCACGACGTCCAATGGTAAGTATGTCCGCGAAGATTCGATGTGGGGCGCCTCCCGCGCTGGCTCTTGTCCTTTTTGCGATATCCGCGCAGGCGGAAAGCCCTCCCGAACGCGCCCAGCGCGTCATTCAGGAAGCCATCGCCGCTCTGGGCGGCAGCGCCTTCCTCAACATGGAGGACCGCACTGAGAGCGGACGCGCCTATGCGTTCTATCGCGAGAAGCTCACCGGCCTGGCCAGCGCCACCATCTACACGAAGTATGTGCCGGTTTCGGACTCGCACGATCTGGCCGTGCGGGAGCGCGACTCGTTCGGGAAAAATCGCGAGGACTACGCGGACCTGTTCACCGACAAAGGCGCCTGGGATATCAGTTTCCGCGGCGTCCGCCCGCTTCCCGAAGACCGCTTCCCGCGCTTCAAGGAATCCGCCCGCCGCAACGTGTTTTATATACTGCGCGAGCGCCTGCACGAGCCGGGCATGCTGTTCGAATCGCAGGGCGCCGACGTGCTGGACAACCGTCCGGTGGAGATTGTGGACATCACCGACGCCGACAACGACACCACCACCGTCTACTTCGACCAGACCACCAAGCTGCCCTTGCGGCAGCTCTTTTACCGGCGCAATCCGGTGACCAAGGACAAGGATGAGGAAGTGACCATCTTTTCCAAGTACCGCAACGTGAGCGGCGTGGAGTGGCCCTACGACGTGCAGCGCATGCGCAACGGCGAGATCATTTTCCAGATTTACGCCAACGAGGTGAAGGTGAACACGAACCTGCCGCAGAAACTGTTCGAGCTGCCCGCCGGCGCAACCATGCTCAAGGCCTCGGAGTGACCAGCCGATTCAAAGCGAACGGTTATCTTCCAACAAGCGAGAAAGCCTGCTATCAAAGTTGAGAGGTTCAGTCCAGGCGATGTTGGCGTCGAATCCGTCCGCCTCCGGGAACAGGACGTAATTGTATTCACGAGGTACGATCACCGAGGGCACGCGGAGTATCGGCCGATGGTCGGAAGCGGCTGTGAGTTGTCCCATGCCGAGGAGATCGGCGCCTCGCGGCCGATACACGCTTCGGCCCGCGAACTGAATTGCCATGATGAAATAGTCTCTCGGCACCTCTGACTTGTCGACATGGACGAGTACTTCCAGAAGGGCCAGCGCGATGCTCTGCGACGAATAGATAGCGGAAAACACCGGGAGGGTTGAAACGTCCACCATAAAGCCGGGCACCCTCCCCACTCAGGTCGGCGTACTTACGCCGCACGACCCGATAGCAGATCATACATAAACGCCGTAGTCGATGCGCACGAGCGCGGCCTCAACCGAGGAAGGATCGGATTCGGCGACCTGTTGCGGCGTCTTTCCCTGAAGCAGCGGGTTAGGGCGGCTCATCCAATGCTCCGCCTTTTCCGCGGACCCGAACGTGTCCAGGGCGTGCGCGCGGACTGACTTCAGTGTGTGCAGACGCTCGAAACTCTGGCCGGGTGCAAGCACCTGATTAGAGTATGCACGCGAAACACGTTTGCCGATTTCCACGTGGGGCTTCCGCTTCGGAGCCTCGGACTCTCGGTGCGCTCGGCATCACCCTTAGTATAGCGGCCCGATTGGAAGTCACGCCGACGCACCCGACTCGCCGTCCAGGAAGCGCTGCGCACCAGAACATTGTTGACCTGAAATGTCTTTGGGCTCGACAATGAGCCATGACCCAGGAGGTGGATGCGGGCGCCTATGCCGAGCCGGCGACAAGCCGTGAGGTCGCCGTCCGCGTGGCCGTGGGCAGCGTTCTGGCGCTGGCGCTGGCGCTGCTGGCGCAGAAGGTCCTGATCGCCATCCTCGACCCCAGCTTCGCCGGAGATGCCGGCATCAGGATGAATGCCTCGTCCATGGCCTGGTTCCGGTTAGGGAACCGGGTGTGGCTTCCGTACCTGCAGCTTCACATCCGGCTCTTCAACCTTCTGCGGGCGCCTTACCGGTTTTACAACCTCATTCCCTGTTTCTACTTTTTCGTGGCCGTGGTTTCGCTGGGCCTGCTGGGGCTGCGCCTGCTGGGCCGCACCTGGTCCGGCATCCTGTTCACGCTGGCGGTGATGTTCTGCTTTGCGGAAAACCAGCTGGTCAGCGGGCTCGCGACCACGCTCTACCAGGAGGTCCTGGGGGCCGCGTTCTTTTATCTGCTTCTCTATGCGGGTGCGCTGGACCTCGGGAAGGCGCGTGTTTTGGTGATTCTGGGCGCGCTGGCGCTGCTGACGCGCGATACGTTTCAGTTCTACCTGCTTTCGCTCACGCTGCTGAATTGGAAAACCATTTTCTCCGACGGCGCATATCGCCGCTCGTTCCTTTTCCTGTGGGCGATCCCGGTGATGTGGCTGCTCCTGATTCCGGTTGGCTATCTGGTGCACGATGGCCGGCTCCCCAGGACTCTGCTGGAATGGCCACTGATGATCAACAAAGAGCAGGAAGCCCCGGTGTCGCACCTGTCCATCAGTTTTGCCAGTCTGTGGACGGGAATGGTGGGGTCGCGGGCGATCGTCCTGCTGGCGTTTGTCGTGCTGGCCTGGGTGGTGATTCTTTGGAAGGGTCGAAAGCAGGCGAAAACGCCTGCTCCACAAAACAGCGTAGCCCCAACCAAAAGCCAAAGCGGCCTGAGAGGCCGCCGCAGGCCAAGGGCCTGCCCCACTACGAATCGTCGAGGGTTGCGAAGATTTCTGGGCGTTGTAGTGCAACGGCAGATCGATGGTTTGCGCTCCTTGTGGAGCAGGCCTTTGGCCTGCGACAACTTCGGCCACGGGCTGGCCGGCCGTTTTGGCCCGTTCAGCCTGCTCTCTCTCGGAATGATCTATACCGCCATCGCTCTGTTCAACCCAACCAGGGCGACATTCGGAAACAGCCGGATGGCCTTCCCGTTGATCGAGCACCTGTTCGTCTGGGCGCTGCTGGCGCTGGCGGCCACGTTCTTGCTCCGGGGCATTTCCCGGTACGCCGCGCGAGTTCTGGTGATGGCCGGCCTGCTGGTTTCGCTCAGTCCGCTGCCCAGACACTGGGTTCCACAAGACAATGCCGAAGTGAAGACGGTCTATCCAGACCTCGAGCGCCTGGTCCGCGAATCGTCGCCGAACGCGACGCCGGTGGTGTGTTTCGGGCCGGAGAACCTCTTCGAAACATTCTCGCGGTTCGTCGCGCCCACCTTGTATGCGAAACGGCGATATCTGCCGGCGGGAAATGAAATCCCGAAGGACTGCTCGGTGTGGATCTCGCGCCCGGCGGCCGTTCCGCGCGAAACCGGGGACTTTGAAAAGGTTCGGGAATACCAGGTCCGCCGAGACCTGTACTACGTCTACCGGAGACGGGTTCCCGCCGCCTCCACCAGGGCGCGAACGCCCGGGGCGATGGAGATCAACAGTTCCGCGTGCGGTTTGGCGTCGTCGTCGATGGCCGCCAGTTGCCGTTCCCGGGCGCGCGCAGGAAGCCGGCGGCGCGTTTCCATGGCCCACAGCGCGTCCAGACCCGCGCCCGCGACCCGGGCCAGACTGTGCGAAACCGGAATTAACTCGCGCAACAGGAAGGACTGCTCCAGCGCGGGATGAAGCTGGGCGTCGTTGTCGCGCCATGCCGTCAGCCAGCGTCGCAATTGCGCGCGCACCGCCGGATCGCGCTGGGCCCGCGCCGCCATTGCATTGAACTCCCGCGCCAGATCGCTTTCGGGCGGCACCGCGTCCACCATGCGATTCAGCGGCGTCTGCTGCATGTACTTGTTGGTCTCTTCCCGTTTGTACCCTTTCACCGGCTCCACCACCGCCGCCAGCGTCTCCAGAGGAGCCACGGGACCGGCGCCGGCCAGCCTCTGCAGCATGAGACGCGGATTCTCGCGATGCCGCAGACCG
>CAYVPZ010000040.1:0-14069 GCA_964453955.1 uncultured Solibacteraceae bacterium
GCCCAGCTCGAACGCGAGCACAATGCCCGGCTCGGGTACGACGCCACGAAGTTCGAGCGCCTGCCCACGGTGGCGGTGTTTGGCAATTACGGCGATCTGGGCTCGGGAATCGGCGCCGCCCTGCCCACTCGCGCGGCCGGGGTCAGCGTGGCGGTGCCGATATTCGACGGTGGACGGCGCGACGCCCGCCGCGTGGAGAGCTCATCGGCCATGCGCGAAGAGCAGATTCGGACGGCCGACCTGCGCGATCAGATCGACCTTGATGTCCGGCTGGCGCTGGACTCTCTGCGATCCGCCGGCGCCCAGGTGAAGACCGCCGAAGAGGGCGTGCAATTGTCCGAGGAAGAACTGGCTCAGGCCGAGCGGCGCTACAAAGCCGGCGTGAGTAACAGCGTGGAAGTCACCGACGCGCAGACGCGTCTTAGCCGCGCTCGGGAAAACCGGATCGAGGCTCTCTATAACTACAACCTGGCCCGTATCGACCTGGGAACGGCGATGGGCACCATCGAAACCATGATTCAGTGAGGCCGCACATGAATAAGAGTATTCTTACACCCATTATTCCTTCCATCGCCATACTAAGTGCTCTCGTCCTGGCGCTCGGATGCTCGCGCCGCCCGGACAACCTCGTGCATGTCAGCGGAAACATCGAGCTGACCGAGGTAGATATGTCCTTCAAGACTACCGGCCGGCTGGTGGAACGGCGCTTCGACGAAGGCGATTCCGTGAAGAAAGGCGACATCGTGGCGCAACTGGACCGCGATCAACTTGCCCAGCAGAAGGACCGCGATGTGGCCGGCATTACCTCCGCCGATTCGCAATACCAGCAACTCGAGACTTCCATCGCCATGCAGCGCGAGACGCTGGCCGGCGATATTGCCGCCCACAAAGCCGATCTCGCGCAGGCCCAGGCGCATCTGGACGAGTTGCTCAACGGTTCGCGTCCGCAGGAGATTCAGGAGTCGCGCGCGGCCGCCACGGATGAACGGGTGCAATACCAACTGGCGAAGGACGACTGGGATCGCGCGCAGGCTTTGTTCAAGAATGAGGACATCTCGCGCCAGCAGTACGAACAGTACCAGACGCGTTTTCACAGCGCCGATGCCATTCTCCGCCAGGCGGAACACCGGCTGTCGCTGGTGGAAGAAGGCCCCCGCAAGGAGGACATCGCCGCCGCGCGCGATCAGGTGGCCAGCGCCGAGCAGGCGGTGAAACTGGCCGAGGCCAACCGGCTCGAGCTACAGCGAAAGGAAGAGCAACTGGTGCAGGAGAAGGCGGCCATCGAACAGGCCCGTGCGCAGGCGGGAATCACCGGCGTAATGCTGAACGATACCACCATCTACTCGCCCATCGATGGCGTGGTCCTGGTGAAATCGGCCGAACCTGGCGAGGTGCTCGCCGCGGGCACCACGGTGCTCACGATTGGCGATATCGACCATCCGTGGCTGCGCGGGTACATCAGCGAGGGCGACCTTGGCCGCGTGAAACTGGGGCAGCGCGCCAATGTCACCAACGACTCGTTTCCAGGCAAGACCTACAAGGGACGCGTTTCGTTCATTGCCTCCGACGCCGAGTTCACGCCCAAGCAGATTCAGACCAACGAGGAACGCGTGAAGCTGGTGTATCGCATCAAGATCGACGTCGAGAACCCGCAACACGATCTCAAGAACAACATGCCCGTGGAAGCGGATATCCACGTGGCGGAGTGACCGGCATGGATGCCGGCGCCATCATTCACGCCTCGGGTCTGACCCGCCGATTCGGCAAACTCACGGCCGTGGACCACCTCGATCTGGACATCGCGCCGGGTGAGATCTTCGGACTGGTGGGCCCCGACGGCGCGGGTAAGACCACCACGCTGCGCCTGCTCTGCGGGCTCATGAACGCGAGCGAAGGTCAGGCCATCGTCGCTGGATACGACGTGGCGCGCGATCTGGACCAGGTGAAGGACCAGATCGGTTACATGGCCCAGCGCTTCGGATTGTACAACGACCTTACGGTGGAAGAGAACATGGTTTTCTACTCCGACCTGTTCGGGCTCCGCCGCGCGGACCGCGACCAACTGATGCGCCAACTGCTGGCCATGACCCGCATGGAACCGTTTCGCAAGCGGGCCGCGGGCAACTTATCCGGTGGAATGAAGCAGAAGCTTGGCCTGATGTGTACGCTTCTTCACCACCCCCGCATCCTGTTTCTGGACGAGCCCACCAACGGCGTGGACCCTGTTTCGCGCCGCGATTTCTGGGCCATCCTGTATCAACTGGTCCGCGACGGACTTACTCTGTTTGTAACTACCGCGTATCTGGACGAGGCCGAGCGTTGTAACCGGGTGGGTTTGATGAACCAGGGGAAGCTCATCCGTTGCGACACGCCGCGTAATCTTCGGGAACATCTGGAGGACGCTTGTTATCGCGTGGGCACCGCCGATCAGGCCGCCGCCCGCGAGCTGATGGCCGGGCTGCCCGGAGTGCTGGCGGTGGAACCTTCCGGCGCGCGTCTGCATGTGTTCATCACGCCCCAGGGAAACCCGGAGGCAGTCCGCCAAAAGCTCTCCGATGGTGGATTGCAAGCGAGTGAGTTCGAGCGAATTACTCCCTCGCTCGAAGATGTATTCATCGACTTAGTACGCAGATCCGGGGGCGGCGATGGCAACTAATGTGCGCATATCCGGGAATCCTTTTCGAAGTGGGGCAGGCTCTCAGCCCCGCTCCCCTTCGGCCAGCGCCCGTGGGGATTGTCCATGACTCCCTCCGCCAGCGCAGTCTCCACGCGTGGTCTGGTGAAACGCTTCGGCAGCTTCGTGGCCGTCGATCATGTCACCCTGGACGTCGCCGGGGGCGAGATCTTCGGCTTTCTTGGCCCCAACGGAGCTGGCAAGTCCACTACGATCCGCATCCTCTGTGGCCTGTTGGAACCCAGTGAAGGGTCGGCCACGGTGGGCGGGCTTGATGTGGCCACGCAATCCGAGCTCGTAAAACAAAACATCGGCTACATGTCGCAGCGCTTCTCACTGTACGACGATCTGACGGTGGAAGAAAACATCGATTTCTTCAGCGGCATCTACGACGTTCCCGATCACAAGCGCGCGCAACGCAGAGATTACGTTCTGAGGATGGCCGGTCTCGAACATCGCCGCGGCAGTCTCACGCGCCTGCTCTCCGGCGGCTGGAAACAGCGTCTGGCACTCGGTTGCGCGATCCTGCATGAACCGGCCATACTGTTCCTGGACGAGCCGACATCCGGCGTGGATCCCATCGCGCGCCGCCGGTTCTGGGACCTCATCTATCAGCTTTCCGCCGCCGGCCATACCGTCTTTGTCAGCACGCATTACATGGACGAAGCCGAGTACTGCCACCGCGTTGCGCTCATGTACGGCGGCAAGGTGATTGCCCTGGGAACGCCCGAACAACTGAAGCAGTCGCTCGAATCGCGCCACATTTTGTATCTGGAGACGTCGGACATACTCGACAGCATGAAGGCGATCGAAAAACTGCCGGGCGTCACCGACGTGGCCGTGTTCGGCGGCGGGTTGCACGTTACCGTGGACGACGCGGAAGCCGCGTCGCCCCTGATGCGCGCCTCGCTCGAAAACGCGGGAGTCTCCATTCTGCGCATGGAGCGCATTCAGCCGTCCATGGAGGATGTTTTCGTGGCCTTGATCGAACGGGAAGAGAGGAGCGCGGGATGAGCTTCCTGCGATGGCGCGCGGTAGCCCGCAAGGAATTCCTGCACATTCGCCGCGACGCGCGCAGTCTGATCATCGCGCTGGCGCTGCCGCTGGTAATGCTGCTGCTGTTCGGCTGGGCGCTTACGCTGGACGTGGATCGCATCCCCGCCTATGTCTACGATTGGGACGCCACGCCGGAGAGCCGCGCGCTCATCGATCAGTTCCGCGCTTCCCGTTATTTCGACATACAACGATACGTACATGGCTACGCGCCGGTCGACAAGGAAGTGGACCGCAGTCACATCCTGATGGCCATCGTGGTGCCGAAGGATTATGCGCGCAGCATGCAGGAAGGGCGCGAGGCGGACATTCAGGTGATCCTCGATGGCAGCGATTCGAACACGGCTTCCATTGCGCTCGGCTATGCCCAGGGTGTGGTGGCCGCGTACGCCACCGAATTACGCGCCCACGCCCAGGTGCGGCGCGGCGCCGGCAAGTGGAAGGCGGCGGTGGACCCGCGGATCCGGGTTCTGTATAACAGCGATCTCAAGTCGAAGAACTTCATCGTTCCCGGCCTGATCGCCGTGACCATGATGATCATTGCGGCTCTGCTCACTTCGCTGACCGTGGCGCGCGAGTGGGAGACCGGCACCATGGAACCGCTCCTCTCCACGCCTCTGCGCCCGGCCGAGATCATTCTGGGAAAGCTGTCGGCGTTCTTCGCCCTGGGCTTCACCGACATGCTGATCTGCGTGCTGGTGGGCGTGTTCGTTTTTCACGTTCCCTTCCGGGGCAGTGTTTGGTTCCTCTTCTTTTCCAGCTTTCTGTTTCTGTTTGGAGCGCTCTGCTGGGGCATTCTGGTTTCCGCGCTCGCGCGCTCGCAGTTAGTCGCCTATCAGTTCGGAATGCTGAGTTCGTTCCTGCCGGCGTTCCTGTTGTCGGGCTTCATCTACTCCATCGAGAACATGCCGGCCGTGATCCGGGCGATAACCTATATCGTGCCGGCGCGGTACTTCGTTACCATTCTCAAGGGCGTCTTTTTGAAGGGGGCCGGCATTGAGCTGCTCGCCACCGAGACCGCGTTCCTCTTCGTATATGCGTCGCTTGTATTTTTCCTGGCAGTAAAGAAAATGAGGCAGAAAGTGGCATGACCAGCCCATCGTTTCGGCGTATCCGCGAGATCATCCGCAAGGAGTTTCGCCAGACGTTTCGCGAACCGCGCATGCGCGTGCTATTGTTCATGCCGCCGGTGTTGCAATTGGTGATCTTTGGGTATGCGGCGAACCTCGATGTGGATAACAGCCGCATCGCCTGGTGCGACCTCGACCGTACGCCCCAGAGCCGCGACGTTCTTGCCGACTTCGTGGGATCGAACCGATTCGAGATTACCGATAATCCCTCCACCGGCGTGGAAGTGCAGCATTTGCTGGACGCCGGCCGCGTGCAGGGCGCCGTGGTGATCCTGCCGGGCTTCGGGCGGGACATCCTGCATGGCCGCACCACGTCCGTGCAGGTGCTGGTGGACGGAAGTAACTCCAACACCGCGTCCATCATCGCCAACTACGCCAGCAGCATCGTGGCGGGTTACGGAGCGCGGGCGCTGAACCAGCAGAACCTCGACAAGCTGGTGAGCCGCACCGCCAACGGACCCGTGCACGCGGGCATCCCCACGCTGGGCATGCAGAGCCGGATCTGGTTCAACCCCGATCTGCGCAGCCGCAATTACTTCGTGCCGGGCGTGGTGGCCAACATCATCGCGCTGGTGACGCTGATGCTCACCGCCATGGCCATTGTGCGGGAAAAGGAAATCGGCACCATGGAGCAATTGATGGTGACGCCCATCCGTCCCGTGGAACTGATGCTGGGCAAGACCCTGCCGTTCGCAATGATTGGAATGGTGCAGGTAACTCTGGTGACCGCCGCAGCGCTGCTGCTGTTCAAAGTGCCCTTTCACGGCAGCTTCTTCCTGCTGTTCGGTTGCGCCCTGTTGTTCCTGATGACCACGCTCGGCGCGGGGTTGTTCATCTCCACGATCTCGCGCACGCAGCAGCAGGCCATGCTCACCACCTTTCTGTTTTTCCAGCCGTTCTTTCTGCTGAGTGGATTCGCGTTTCCAATCCGCAACATGCCCGTGCTCGCGCAATACCTCACGTGGCTCGACCCGGTTCGTTACTTCATGGAGATCGTGCGCGGCGTGTTCCTCAAAGGCGTCGGAGCCGGGATTCTATGGCCGCAGATGGTCGCGCTGGCGGTGTTCGGCGTATCTATTCTGCTGCTGAGCGCTTCCCGATTCCGCAAGAAGCTGGATTAGGAGCTCATGTTCAGCGACGCTACAGGCTGATCGTCACCGTGAGATCCTGCCCGGGCATGGAACTGACCCCGGTGGGCACGGCAATCACGTTGATATTCAGCGTCGAGTTTGCCGTCAGCAGTCCGAGGCCGACGCCATCCACGGTATTCGACCACGTCGAGCCGGCCGGGATGGTCAACTGGCAGACGACGGTTTCGTTCTGGGTGACGGCCACGACAAGATCCCCGCCCGAGGGCGCCACGTTCACCGTGGCAAATACGGCGCCGATCGATCGGGTAAGATCCACCGTCACTTTGGGCCCCGCATCGTTCTGGACCGCCACCACGCCGGCAATTTGAAAACAGATTTGCCCGCCCGACAACGTCCTCAGCCCCTGGTCGGTGACGTTGGTGTAGCAGGCGTTCTGAACCGTGCCGTCCCCCACGTCATTCGTCACGAAAAACGCGGCGGCGACAATCCGCACGTCCGGAAGATCCATTCCGTAAGCATAAGTGCCGCTGGCCTGGCTGCCGAAGAAACCCTGCGGAAACGGCATCACGTAGGTGCGCCGAGTCAGCGTGTAGATCGCCGCGCCACTCGCGTGCGTGCTCGCCGGCGAGCTGAGCACGGCGCGATCGACCGTAAGCGTTCCATCGCTTCCGGGCGCCTGCGTTACCAGCATGATCTCTTCGTCGATCTCCAGAACGTCATCCAGGCTGAACGTCGCGCCGGTCGCTGGCGTCAGCGTCGTCGAAGTTGCGTCCAGCGCCGCCGCAAGTTGACTTCCCGCCGCGCCGTTCAGCTCGTTCCAATAGTAAAGTGTCAAACTGCCCGAGGTGATCGTGGCCGTGTTGGCCATCGTTTGGAACCCTATGCCGGATATCTCAATGCCGCCATGTCCGGTAACGTTTAGGCCATATACCGGAGGGGGCGGGACGTCGGAGTCCGTCAAACTGCCCACGCCCATGCCAATCTGCCAGCGGGTCACCAGCGATTGTTCGTATGCGCACTCCTCGTTGTACACGTTCGCGGAGCGTCCACAAATCTCTGCCGTGCTCCCGGGCAGAGTCGGGACTTCGAACACAATTTGGTTCGATGTCGTCGTGCCCCCCGGCGACCATCCGGACTGGGCCACAGTGAACTCGCTGGTCGCGTCGGGAACCACGGTCCAGGGAACGGCCCCCGTCATGAGTTGCGCCGTATTCGACGCCACAATCTGCTCCTGCCCCTCGCCCGTCCCCTGCGCAATCCGCACGGCCAGGCCCGCGTACTGGTTCACCGGCATCTCCAACGTCGAATTGCCAATAGTCGTCGCGGAAAACTGGTTGGCGAGGACCGCCGGTTGCATCTCCAGACGCCAGTAGAAATTCGCGTGGTCGTAGTTCTGGTCCGGCGGCGGCGTCGACGTCCCGGCCAGGCCCGGGTCGCTGAACGTGGTGCTCAGCGGCGCGGCTGGCGCGATCAGGCGCAGGCTCTGCGGTGTTGCTCCTCGATAGACATTGCAGCTTGTCGTTAGCGAGGAGAAGCTGAGGCTCTGCAACGTAATCGTGTTCGTGTTGGTGCCGGCCGGAATCGTCGCCGTAACCACGAACGATAACGGCGTTTCGCCGCCGTTCGCGTCCAGTCCGCTGACGCCATAATAGTAAGTCGCCCCCCCCGGCAGCGTGCCCTGCGTCGTGTTCACCAAAGCGGAGAGGCTGACCAGAGGTATCGCAGCCGCCGACGCCGTGGGTTTTTGTGGAGCCACAAACGTGACCGTCAGCAGAGTCGACACCGTGCCGTCGCTCTGCGCCTGCTGTTGTTCCGTAACTCCGAAGTCCGTGCTCCCGTCGGAGTTGAGGACGGTTCCAGCCAGCGGATTCGGTATCCCGGTGCCGGCCGAACCCTGCCTCCTGCCCGCCGGTTGCGTCACCGTGGGGGTGTCGCTGTACCAGGCATCGTCGTGGATCTGCGCCGATATGACGGCCGTCCGGAAGTTGACGCCCGGTGCGATGGAAGTGATGCGAAACGGCTGCCGGGTCCACGCTTCCCGCGCATAGGTAAGACCAATAATGTCGCCTGGCTTCAGCCCAGCTCCCCGCACGCTGGTCTCAAACTGGACGTACGTGTTTCCATTGACCGATTTGTTAAGCTCTCGCGCTAGCACTCGCGCCGCCTGACTGAAATTGGGAATGCCCAGCGCCTGCAGAGTTACCGTAATCTCCTGGCCTGTGAGCAGGACGTCGTCCAGATCCGACAACGAGAGGCTGTCCTGTTGATACTCGTTCAACTGATCCTGAAACTCAACGGTAAATCGGTTTGGGGTATCCGCCAGCGGCTGGGAGGAGACCGTCAGATTGATGCTGCCGTCCGCGCGACGAGCGATCCCCGAAAACACCGAGTCGCCGAATTCGTACGCGGGCCAGCCGCTGTCCAGCATTTCCGTCGAGTTGCTCCCGGGCGGAATCGTGGCCTGTTGGATCGCGACCGTGTTCTGCAGCACGGCCTCCAGCAGCCCGCTGTCGCCCATGGTCAGAAGAATCCCGGCCCCGTTGCCGATCCCCCGAACCAGGTCGCCCACGCTGCGCCGCCAGGTGACGATCAAATTGCATTGAAATCGCGCCACCGTCATGGGATTCCCGTTGAGATCGGTCGCTGGAATCAGCGCGTCGCAAACCTGCGCGGCCTGCGCGAAAGACGGAATGTTGATGTCCCCGGCGTCCCACCCTGCGCGTTGCAAAACATCCAGCAGCACCCACGCCGGGTTGTTGGTGAATACGGTACTCACCAGCGCGCCCGTTGTGTCGTATGTTAACAGATGCAATCCCCGCACCAGCACATCTATTTCCGGCAGAGTTGTTCCATCGCTGATTTGATTGGGGACCACCACGGATAGATAAGCCATGCTGCCATACGGATCGCCAAGCGGATTCCCGGCGCTGTCGACAAAATCCATGTCGAAGGCGCCGTTTCTTGTTCCAGCGCTGACCACGTTGTACCAGCCCGTCCCGGTCATGTTCGTGTTGGGCTGCCCGGCCGGAATTTCCACGTCGTTCACGATCACTGTGTCCACGCCATCGATCACGCCGGAACTCAACAGCACTTCCATTCGCGTAAGATTGCCGTCGTTTCGCGCAAACACGATGGGAGGTTGATACCAGCCGGTTCCATACACCAGCGGCACGCCATCGTTGTACACGGCCAGGTTGTCGATAACCGGGGATAAGTGTCGGCCGCGCTCGCCGTAACTGCGCACCATGATTTGCGGCGGCACAAACTCTATGCCCCCGAAGCGCGCGGTAACCTGGCCCGAGCTATCCTGACTGAACATGCCTCGCTGTTGGCACTGGGTTCTGCTGAGATCGCAGGTCGTGAAGGGCCCGGAGACATCCAGGTTTCCCGCTCCTCCGGTCAACCCGGCCGAATAACCGCACTCGTAGAACGGTGACCACACTCCCCCGCTGCCGCCGCTCACCGCCTCCTGCATTTGTGCGGCGGTGCCGGGAAACGCCCAGGGACACAAACGCTGGATGCGAACCGCCGGCAAATAGGATCGCTGTAAGTTCAGACGATTCACGAAGCTGAGCTGAAGTGTGGTCTCCGTGGCTTCGTTCACTGGATCGGCCATCCCACGGAAGACCACGATGCCATCGGACGCGGGTGTTCCGGTGCTCAGATCGAAGAAGAGAAATGTGACGGCGACCTCGGCGCCTTTCCACCCCACCGTTTGGTCCACCTGCGTCATCACTGCGTCGGCGTCGGCAAGCAATATGCGCAGGCTCGTCGCGCTGCCAATTGCAGCGTCAATGCCGTTCTGGAATTCGAAGGCGTTATGGTCGAGCACTCGCGCCGAGTAACTGGTGCCGTTCCAGGAAACCGGGTGCGTACTGAGGCTCTGTACGCTCCCGTCGCCCAGCGTGCAGTCGAACAGGAACAGCGGTGTCCCTGGGCACTCCACTTCCTTCAATTGATAGACACTGGTACTCGCCATCTCGCCTCGTTCGTGCAGAACTTTAACGCCTTGTGAAGCAGGCTCGCAGACCCGCTCGATCAGAGCTGGCTCATTATGCGCACATTGCAGGCAAACAAGCCGGGTTCGGTTGCCGTAATGTCCAACGAGTCCTGATCGAACCTGCTCTTTGGAAACACGCCGCCCGTCGCCGTTGTACTCTTGTACACCCCGGCAGCGGGTTGCGGCTCCGCCTGGAGACCGCTAACCTGTACAGTCGCACCGGGTGAAATTGAAAGACCGAAGGTTACCTGCGGTCCCGCCCCGCCGGTCGAAACCGCTTCCCATCTTTGCCACGCCCCATTCACTGAGGCCGTAAGTACCGCGTTGCCGCCGATCTCGAAAGTCACCTGCGCGGGCGCATCGCTTTGCAGATACGCACTGAAGCAGTATTGCAGCGACGGCGGTGCGTTGGTCGTCTGGGAGATAGACTGGGCCGCCGCTGCGGCGTTCGCTATCTGAGTCCCTGCCATGCCTCCGAATGCGTCCGGAACGGCACTGAGCGCTAGCTGCGGGCCAACGCTCCATGATGGTTGCGTCAAATCCTCGCTCCAGCAAAGCAGGTTCGCGCCGGGATCCACGAACGTGAAAGTGTTGAGCCTTCCCGCCGCGCTCTGGAACAGGCTCTGCAATGCCTGTGCTTCGGTCGGCGTAAGCTCCGAGAACTTCAGAGTCCATCCCACCCGCTCAAAGCTGCTATCGGACATCTGGATAACGCTGCCGTCCGCCAGAGCGTTTCTTAGCGTCCGGTAAGTCTCCGATCGTTGTAGCGGTAACTGCGCCGCGGCGCCGCTTTGTAACTGCGGAAAGGTCAGCATCCCTAACTCCCGTTCTGCTGTATGGCCACCGTGGTCGTGCAGCGTCCGGAGGCGTCCATCGAGGTCTGTATGGAGTCGGAAGCGAAAGAGCAGTTCGAGTACACCGCGCCGCCCACCGGGTCGGTGAAACTAAAGGTCCCGCTTATGCCACGCTGCGTGCGGAAGAAGAGAAGTGTCGCGTTGAGTTCCGCTTCGTCCAGCAGGTCCAAACTGACCGTCCATCTGCGCAGAGGCGCTGGGTACCGCGGGAACCGCTGCTCGCTTCCATCAATGAACTGGACTACGTCCGTCGCAAACTCCGTCCGCGACACCAGCGGATATTGCGCCTCGACGCCGGTTTTCAGAAGGGGGAAGCTTCCCATCTCTAAAGCTCCGCCAAAACATCGTTGATCGAATGGTTGCTCAGGATTGCCTGGCGCACCGCGCTGGCGATGTCGTTACTCCTGTCGAGAAAGGATCGGCTGTCCATGGCGTTTACCTGCACGGTAACGTTGGATGCTTTCTGCGGACTTGTCTGCGGCAGTGTCTCCGCCCGCGGCAGGCCATTACTGCCGTAGTCGCTCCCAGCCAGTTGACCGCCCGTCGTTTGTCCGCCCGTAGCGTCGACATTGAGGGCGGGCGGCATGGTGAAGGTCTCCAGCGCCGCCGGCGTGCTGGAGCTGCCAGAGCCAAACAGACTCATGATCCCGCCTATGATCGGCGACAGCAGCCCACCCCCGGACAGGATACTGCCCGCCACCCCACCGGCACTCGGTGCCACCGCGCCCAGCACGCTCTGTCCGCCGGAAACACCCGTGAGCACGGCCTCAGCGCTCTGAGCCGTGCTCTGACCCCGGCTCTGTTCAAACGTGGTCAGATTGTCCACGCTGTTGGTTGCGTCCTGCAACGCCTGCACCAACGCCTGCGTCAGGCTCTCCGTCGTTGAACTGTCGCTCGCACTCTGCCATGGTGCCCCGCTCATCGCCTGTGTCGCCGCTGTCTGTAACTGCTGTTCACCGTCGGATTGGCTGGCCATGTGTCTCCTGAATCGAGTTATTCAGCTCCGCTCGGAATTCGTTGTCGAGTAGCAAAAGCGCATCCACCACCCGCGCCGGTAGTGCATGAAGAGGCGTGCCCTGACATCTTTTCCAGACATTGAATTCATCGAGCAGATATAGGCTTTCGGCGGTAATGATGGATTTCGGACACCGTGTCACCGCCACTTGCCTCCGCCCCCACACAATTCGCTCGCCGTCCGATTGCAATGCGCATGCCCACGCACAATTGCGTCGTTTCTCCAGACCCGCCTTCCTGCATTCGTCGCACCTCCAGGCGGCCTGGTTCGCAAATTGAAAATGGAAGGCGACAATTAGTTTTTTGCTTCGTCCTGGTTCAGGCCGCATTCGGCTTTGATGGAGGCCAGGATCTCCCGTACCAGGCTTTCCGGTCCCCGTTCCAACAGTGATTCGTGGGTCGCAGCCTCCCCGTCGATGAACAACCCCGACACCTCCCGCAAACCCCATCGCAGGTACATGGCGTCGATCTCACTTCCGGCCAAACTCGCTTCGATCTTGTCCTTAAGGTCCCCGCCCGCTTCCAGATACTCCGCCCTCCGCCCCATCTCGCGTATGTGGCGCAGTAACTCACTTCGCCGGCCGAACGACATCCGGTGAATCGAATAACTCACGCCTGGATAGCGTGTGGAGTCCTTCCGCACGATGCTCTCATAATGGACCATGTCACCCGAATGCAACGAACACCTCGTTATTCACCAGACCCTGCGCCTGGCAGCTTTGAAAACGCCACTGCAGCCGGTTCTGGGAATCGTCGAAGCATGGTACTTCCAGTGCAACGCTCGCCATATAAACGCCAAAAAGCTGCCCCTGTTGCTCGCCCAATTGCAGCATCACGCTCATCGGTGACCACTGCCGGGCTGCCTGGTACAACGCCTGCGTCTGCGAATCGTCCATTTCAAACACGCTAAAATCGACGGACACGCTCCGCGGCCCCGGAGCAATCGCGCGCGCCAGATCTGACCCGAACTCGCGGTTTCGCAGGTCCAGGCCGTTATTCAGTGTCACCTGCGCGGACGTCAACGTGAAGTACTGCAGTGGCGCCGCCCCCATCCATACCTGCCCAAGGTATCCCGGTACCACCGTGTACTGTGCCGCCGCGGCGGCCGGCTCGGCCGGGAAGGCGCTTAGCCCGCCCTGTGTCGCCGCAAAGCTGGCGCTATCGATCAGGTCCGCGGCCACCCCGGAAAACTGGAACTCCTGATAGTCGCCATTCGCGATGACTTGAGCCTGATTCAAGGCCGCCCCAGCCACGATCCGCTGCACCGCAGTCGCCGGACTCCAGTAGTCGTAGATAGTCGCGCTTGTCAGCTCGGTATCCGGAGAATAGGTCATCGTCGGTCCGGCCGCGGCCCCCGCTCCCACCGCGCTCGAGAACGGTGCGTTTAACTGGACCGTGTTCGCGTTCACCACGGCGACGACGAACCGAATCTCGCCCCCGTATGAAACCGCCTGCCCGGAGGCCAGTCCATGCGCCGCCGCGAAGGTCAGCGTGGTCCCGGATGCGGAGGACAACGGCCCACCTGCGCTCGATTGCGGCGCTCCGCCCAAAGCCGCTTGAAAAAGCGGACCATGAGCCGGCGGCTGTGTCTGGTCCGCCCATGCGCTCAGGTACGTGCGCAAATTGAACTGGGTCGTGCGGCGCAGACCCGGCGGATCGCCCGTGAAGGTGCGCGACCCCGTCTTGTCTTTCCGCTGCCCCTTTTCCGTCTTTTGCGACGCGGTGAGACTTACCGGCGGTATGCGGTTGCCGCTGCTCACGCTCGCCGCGGCCCCGTAACTCGATTCGAGTGCGACATAGCAGCGATTCTCGCTGGTAGAAACATAGGATGACATTGCCTGGATACTCCCTCGGACGCGAGCCCGGGCCTGCGGCGATACTCGCCACGGGCCGACCCTCTACTTGCTCAGCGCGACTGTAAAAGTGACCTTGGCGCTCTGAATATAATTACGGCCGCCGTGTTTGACCTGGTTGTAAGTCACGGCGTATCCACCCGAATAGAACACTCCATCGCCCCAATCTCCGCCGTTCTCATCCAGAGCCTGCGCCCCCGCGTCCACGCAACCGTGTAACTGATCTTCCAGTCCGTTCAGCCGGTCCTGCGATACCCGGGCCTCCACGGCGATACTCACTTCGCCCGAGAAGACCCGAAACCTCTCCTGGTGCGAGTTGCTCAGGCGCTCGCAGTAAACCTGAAACATTGGGTACTTTGGACTGCTGCTCTGCTCCACAATCTCCGCAGAAACGTTCTGC
>CAYVPZ010000041.1:0-14065 GCA_964453955.1 uncultured Solibacteraceae bacterium
TTCTGCCAGAAACCCGCCAGCGTGGGCAGGTCGTGGGTGCTGGCGGAAACCAGGGCGAGCCGCGGGTAATCGCCGGGCAGCTTGAACTGGCGATTGCCATCCTGCTCGAAGTAGAACAGGCGGTAGCTGAGAATCCCGAAATGCGCCAGCGTCTCGCGCACGTGGTCGGGCACGGTGCCCAGATCCTCGCCCACGATGATGGCCTGGCTGCGGACGCTCTCGAGCGCGAGGATGCGGATGAGGTCCTCATAGCGGTCGCGCACGTAGGTGCCGGCGCTCGCTTCCATGCCGTCGGGGATCCAGTAGAGGCGGAAGAAGCGCATGACGTGATCGATGCGCAGCGCGCCGCCGTGCTGGCAGGCCTTGCGGATGGAGGCGGCGAAGAGGCGATAGCCGTCGCGGTAGTGGGCGCCCGAATTTGGGGGAGGGAAGCCCCAGTCCTGTCCTTTCGGCGAGAAGTCGTCGGGGGGCGCCCCGACACGGCAACCGCCCATGTAGAACTCGGGCAGCATCCACAGATCGGCGCCGTAGCGATCGGTGGCCAGCGCCAGATCGTGGTACAGTCCGATGTGCATGCCCAGCGACCGGGCGTGGGCCTGGGCGCGCGCGAGTTGCTGGTCGGCGATCCACTGCACGTACTGATAGAACAGGACGCTGCGCCAGTGCTTTTCCGCGAACTCCGCGGTTTCCGGGGAGCCGGGGGAGCGCAGCGGTTCGGGCCAGGCGGGCCAGTTCCACACACTGGGATTGCGGCTGTGGATGGCCTCGTCGAGCGCGGAATGGAGGGCAAAGCGGCGGAGCAGGAGGCCTTCCCCATCCGCCCAGGCCTGAAACTCGCGGGCGCGTGCGGACCCGGCGCGGCGCTCCTTCAGGAACTCGCGAAAAGCCAGCTTGAGAAAGCGCAGCTTGATGCGGCTCACTCGCTCATACTGAACTTCGCCGGCTTCCCGCAGGCTGGCCAGCTCGCGCTGCACGGTTGAGCGGGCCAGCAGGTGGCGCGCCCAGCAGGAACTCGCGAATTCGGGCACTGCCTCGACATCGATGTAGATGAAGTTGCGATAGTAAGCGCAGTTGGGAAGATACGGGCTGGTGTTGTAGGGAGCGCGGTTGTGGATGGCGTGCAGCGGGTTCAGCGCGATGAAGCTGGCGCCGAGCGCATCCACGGCCCAGGTGGTGAACCGCAGCAGATCGCTGAAATCGCCGCAACCCCAGTTGCCGGCCGAGCGCAGGCCATAGAGGCTGACCCCGATTCCCGCGGCCCGGAAGGCCGGCCCCTCCGGGGGTGCGTACGCTTTTTCCGGGCAGACGATCAGGCGCGAAACGCATTCGCCGCCATGGGCCGGGATGGTGACCGTGATCTGGTGATAGCCGAGTGGGAGGTCCGCGGGCAGCGGTATGCGGGACCCGGTTAGCCGGGTCTGGAAAGTCCTCTCGGAGCCGTCTTCGAGGTGGATGTGGACATCAGCCGTCGCGTCGGCTGTTTCCGGCGGCAGGGAGACCGGAAGATCCCCTCCCGCCGTGATGACCACCGTCGGCGCCAGAGGCCTGGCGCTCTGCTGCCCGTGTCGCGCGAGCATGGCCGCTTCGAGGGCCTCCGCGCTGCTGGTGTCCACGCCCAGCGACCGCAGGATGGCCCGGATGACCTCCTCGGTGGCGAAATGCCGGGTGCCGAATATATCCCAGTAGCTCGGCTCGACGCCCCACAGCTCGGCGGCGCGCGAAAGAGCTTCTTTTGAGGCGGGGGAAGGTTGAGCCGGGGGCAGAGGGGAGGCCATCAGGTCTGCTTCCATTCTATCCGCCGGGGCGAGCGAAGCCGGGGCCTGCGTGGGATAATGCGGACATGGCCGATGTTGACACTGCCTTCGATCTGAGTCTCCCGCCGGAGTTGTTCGCCCGCGTGGATGGCGTTGGCGGCGAGGGGCTCGGAGAGAGCGTGCTCACCACCACGCTGGACAAGGCGGTGAACTGGGCGCGCCGGAACTCCATCTGGCCGATGAGCTTCGGCTTGGCCTGCTGCGCCATCGAGATGATGTCCATCATCGCGTCGCGGTTCGATATTTCGCGATTCGGCGCGGAGGTGATGCGCGGATCGCCGCGGCAGTCGGACCTGATGATCATCGCGGGCCGCGTCTCCAACAAGATGGCTCCGGTGATCCGGAGGCTGTATGAGCAGATGCCCGAGCCCAAGTGGGTCATTTCCATGGGGGCCTGCGCAACCTCCACCGGCGTGTTCAGCAACTACGCTTTGGTCCCGGTAAACCAGGTGATTCCCATCGACGTGTATGTTCCGGGCTGCCCTCCGCGGCCCGAACAACTGATCTACGCGATTATGCTGCTGCAGAAGAAGATCGACGGCGAGCGCGGCACCATCCGGAAGGTCCTGAACCTGGCCTGAGCGGTTCCGCTTTTTTTCGTCTCCCGCCCCCAAATCGGCTCAAGGAATCGCCTGCGCCGCCGATGAGTCAGGGTAAAAGGGTAAAGGAAGGCGCGAGGCCGTTCTCGCGCCTGGTGCACCATGGATATCTCATCGGTCGAGCAACAAAAACCTGTGGCGGCAAGCGCGCCGCCGCCCATTTCGCAGGAGCAGGTGGCCGAGCGCAAGCAGTTGATTCAGGCCGTCAGGGAAGTGAACAAGAGCGAGATGCTGGGCGAGAACAATGAGCTGACGTTCGTGCTGGATCGGAACACGCGCAAGGCCGTGGTGCGCGTGGTGAACCGCCAGACCGGCGATCTTGTCTTCCAGATTCCTCCGGAATACGTCCTCCGAATGGCCCAGGAACTCAAACGCAATTCCTGAACGGGGGTGCCGATAAGGGAGTGGGAGACCGAATGCGGCACTACGTTTACGACAGTTATCAGGAAGCGGAAATCCTGTCAGCGAGCCCACTCCATCTGGTGCGCCTTCTGTACCGTGGCGCGATTGAAGCGATCGTCACGGCGCGCCGGTGTCTGGCGAGTCGCGACATCGCCGGCCGCACGCGGGCGATCAACAAGGCTTTTGGGATTGTTGCGGAGCTGGCCTTATCGCTCGATCATGAGAAAGGGGCCGAGGTGAGCCGCACGCTGGTGGAATTGTACGATTATGTCCAGCGGCTGCTCATCGACGCCAACTGCCGGCAGGTCGATCCGCCACTGGCCGAGGCGCAGAAGCTGATGACCACCCTGCAGGAGGCGTGGGAGAATTGCGAGTCCGCGGCCCGCGCGCGCGCCGGCGACCTGGAGGAGTGTGAGTACGAGCCGGTCAGTTGCGCCGGGTAGCGGGAAGAGAGATCGTCGGCCTCAGGCCTTGTTGCCAAGCATTTCGTCGACCATGCTTTGCGCGATGTCTTCAGCCGGAATGCGATAGGTCCCCTGCCCGACCTGCGCGCTGAGCTGCTCGATTCGCGCCGACCGCGCGGCGTCGGACGCGGCGATGGCGGGAGGGCCGGACAGCTCCACGCGATCCCCGGAGGAAGCCGGGCTTTGTTCGGCGCGCGCCGGGGCCTTGCGGGCCGGGCTCGCATCCGGCGGGGTCACCACATGGCTGTTGTCGATCTTCATTGGTTTGTCTTTCCGAGCTCGGTTGTCACCATTGTAGCGATCCCCAGACCGCCGCGGGCGGCCAGCGCCTGACCAAACTGGTCTTCGGCCAGCTCGAGGAATGCCGAGTTTGCGCCCCCGTCGTCGTCGTCGGAGTCGTCGTCGCTGGCCGATTCCCGGACCGAGCGCAGCATCTGTCCGACAAACATGGCTTCGAACTGCTCGGCGGCATGTCGAAGGCCAGCGGACGGGCCGGATTGATCCAATGGAACCTGCCGGGCGGGCACGGGGGAGTCGATCGTCATATGACCTCAATCTCGGCTTCGATCGCGCCGGCTGCCTTCAATGCCTGTAACACGGCGATGATGTCGCGCGGCGTGGAGCCGGTGACGATCAGCGCTTTCACCAGGTCGTCCACGGTGGCGCCCGCTTTCAGGCTGACGTTTTTCACCGGCTCCTGTTTGGCCGCGACGCGGGTCTGCGGCAGGACCACGGTTTCGCCTTTCGACGCCGGCAGGGGCTGCGAGACCGTTTCCGTGGTTTGCACTTCGACGGTCAGGGGGCCGTGCAGGATGGTTACCGGCGAGATGGTCACGTCGCGTCCCATCACCACCGTCCCGGTGCGCTCGTTGACGACCACGCGGGCGGGGTGCTCGGTTTCGACGGACAGGTCCTCGAGCGCGGCAATGAAGTCCACCGTGTGGCTCCTGAACTTCGCCGGCACCTCGACCACGATCACCCCCTCGTTGTCGGCGTGGGCCACCTCGGCCTGGTTCTCGCCAAAGTGCTCGTCGAGGGTACGGGTGATGCGGGCCGCGGTGGCATAGTCGGGGTTCCTGAGGTGGAGACGGAAGCGCTCGCACGGCTCGACCGACGGCGCCGCCCGCTCGATAATGGCCCCATTGGGAACGCGGCCGGCCGTGGGATGATTGACGGTCTGGCTGTTGCCCCGCCCGCCGGCCACGAAGCCGCCGGTAACCACCGATCCCTGGGCCACGGCGTAGACCTGGTTGTCCGGACCCTTGAGGGGGGTCATCACCAGAAGGCCGCCCTGCAGGTTGGTGCAGTCGCCTACCGCCGCGACGGTTACGTCCAGATGCGCTCCGGGCTGTCCGAAGGGAGGGAGGGTTGCCGTGATGATGACCGCGGCCGTGTTCTTGACCTGAATGGCCGAGGGCTGCACCGTGACCCCCATCCGCGACAGCAGATTGGTCAGCGTCTGGGCCGAGAATACGGTCAGGTTCTTGTCTCCGGTGCCCTTGAGCCCGACCACCAGCCCATAGCCCAGCAACTGGTTGTCGCGCACGCCCTCCAGATCGGCCAGGTCCCGGATCTTCGCGGAGTTCCCGAGCGCGCTCACGGCGGTCAGGGCCACGGCGATGAGGATACGGCAGCTCATAATCAGAAGGGCAACAGGCCCAGCAGCAGGCGGTAGAGTATGAACGGCCGTCGTATGGCATCCCCCACCACGCCCTTGCCGTTGACACTGACCTCGAGGTTGGCGATCTGCGCCGAAGTCACCGTGTTGATGGTGGAGACATCGTCGGGGCGGACCGTTCCGCGCACCAGCACGGTCTGTTTCTCTCCGTTCACCGTAATCACCTTGCGGCCTTCGACGATCAGATTGCCGTTGGCGGTGACCGCGCTCACCTCCGCGCTCAGCGTGGTGCTGAGGGTGTTGGTGCGGCTGGTGGTTCCGGCGCCCTGCAAATCCTGGTCGCCGCTCGATTGCGCCAGGTTCGCCCACGGACCGCTGGAGCTGGTGACGCCGGCCAGCGCGCCGATGGAACTGGCCACGCTCGACTTTCTGGAGGTATTGGTGGCCCCGGTGGTCACCGCCGAGGCCTGATCGGACACCACGATGGTAATGAGATCGTGGATGCGGTTGGCCCGCAGATCGCGCGCGGGGTCGGCCAGCCGCCCGCTGCTCGAATAGAGCGAGCCAGGCGACGTCTCGGAGGCCTGCGGGAGGGCCATTTGCACGGGTACCGCACCGGCCGGCGTAGTCGTCGGCTTTTTGTTGCGGCCGGGGGCGGCGAGAGTTGCCAGCAGCAGCAGCGCGATCAGAACCGGCGCCCGGCGGCGGCTCACGACCCGTCTCCCCGTCCGGTGTGAATCACGGCCCGGTCCCGGCCGTCCACCACTGCGCGGAAGCTGGTGTGCGTCGCTGGATTCTGCAACACGATAGCGTCTCCCTTTCTGCCCGCGGATGTGGCCACGGCGTCCAGAATGACATGGGCGTTCCCGCTGATGGCCTCCACCCGCACGGTATCTCCGGGACGGATCTCGCGGGCCTCTTCGAGACCCTGCGCGACAATCTCCTGGCCGGCGCGGATGGGCCGCCGCGCCACTCGTCCGACCACGCTCGCGACATCCTCGATAGCCACGCTGCCGTGCAAAGGAAAGCGCGGAAGCTCCGCCATGCGCACCTGATCCGGTTGAATCGGTTTTCCCACGGGGATGTCGGTCACCGCCAGACAGACGGTCATCGCCGCGCTGATCCGCACCCGGCCCCAGATTTCCATGCTGCGCGTTTCGTCGAACAGTACCCGTCCGCGCCAGAGCACGGGCGCGTCGGGCTGCGCGGGCGGGGGCGCGCTCAGGCCGCTGAGCTGGAAAACCAGCCGCCCCGGGGGGACGCCATAGCGGGAGTAGTCGACGATGCCGATCTCGACCTTGCGGCCGGCGAACGCCGCGGTCATGGCCGCGTACAGATCCTGTTCGGTTACCTGACCGAGCGCCCGTTCCAGACACACGCCGGCCACCGGAAGGCCGTTATCGGCAACCCCGGTGCGGTGCGCCGCCGACATCAGATCGCGCAGCGTGAAGACGCGCCGCACGCCCGGCGACGGGGTCAGGGCGAGGATGGCCTCGGGATCGGCCTCGGCGAAGGCCTCCACCACCGGGGCCAGGTCGCGCGCGCGGATTTCTTCCCCGCTAATCTGGATGCACCCGCAGAACGCCGGCTCGATGGCCAGCAGAACGATCCACGCCGTCTTCATTGCGGTATCTGGTTAACCTCCTGATACATTTCATCGGCGGCATGCACTACCTTCGAGCTCGCCTCGTACGCGCGCTGGGTGACAATCATGTTGACGAATTCATCCACCACGCTGACATTCGACTGCTCGATGTAACCCTGCAGCAGACTGCCCACGCCTTCCTGCCCCCCGGGGGTTCCCACGGTCGGTTCGCCGGAGGCGTCGGTGGGGGTAAACAGCGTCATGCCGACGCTGTTGAGACCGGCCGGATTGGCGAAGTTGGCGAGCTGGATCTGGCCCGCCACCTGCGACGCCGTCTGGCCGGGTTGCGTGTAACTGACCGTTCCGTCGGCGGCAATGGTGATCGATTGCGCGGTGGCCGGTATGGTGATCTGCGGCTGGACCGCGTCTCCCTGGGCGTCCACCAGGGTGCCGTCGGCATTGAGCTGGAAATCCCCCGCGCGCGTGTACGCCAGCGATCCATCGGGCTGTTGCACCTGGAAGAAGCCCTTGCCCTGGATCACCACGTCCAGCGGGTTGTCGGTCTCCTGGAAGTTGCCCTGGGTGAAGATGATCTCGTTGGAGGCCGGGCGCGTGCCGAGGCCCACCTGCAAACCGCTGGGTATGACCGTCTGCGAGCCGGCGGCCGCGCCGGGCTGAATGAGGTTCTGATAGAGGAGATCCTGAAACTGCGTCCGCCGCATCTTGAACCCGGTGGTATTCGAGTTCGCCAGATTGTTGGCGATATTGTCCAGGTTCATCTGTTCGGCAGCCATTCCGCTGCCCGCGCTATAGAGTGCCCTGATCATGCCGTGCTCCTGTGGTTTCCGCCGTCATGCGCCCGCTATCCGCCCACTTTGGCGACATTCTGAATGGCCTGCTGATTCATCTCATTGCCCAGCGACATGGCCTTCTGCAGCATCTCGAACTGGCGCATCACGCTCACCAGCCGCACCGCTGTCTGCGCCGGCTGCACGTTGGCCGCCTCCACATTGCCGGCCCGGACGCGCGCCGCCGCGGGCACCGGCTGCAGGTCCGACGCCGCAAGCTGGAACGAGTTGTTTCCCTGTTTGCTGAGTGCCTGCGGCGCCGTGAATTGCGCCAGCTTGAGCTGACCCGCGACCACGCCATTCTGGTGAATCTCACCCGTATCGGACACCTCCACCGGTTGCGTGGCCTCGAGGTGAATCGGGTTGCCGTCGATTCCCTCCACCGGATTGCCGTCTCGTGTAGAGAGAGTGCCCTTCTGGTCGATATGAAAATCGCCACTGCGGGTGTACTGCTCACCCGATGGCGATTGCGCGACGAAGAAACCCTGGCCATCAAGAGCGAGATCGAGGGAGTTTCCGGTCGGCACGATGACGCCCTGGGAGAAGTCCGTCCAGCTGTGGTCCACCACGGGCGCCTCGGTGGCGGGCGCACCGGATGCCTCTTCCGCCGCCAGCGCATCCGCCGAGGCCCAGGTGGAGTAGGATTCCTGATCCGCCTTGAAGCCGCTGGCGGAGGCATTGGCGAGGTTGTTCGCCAGCAGGTCCAGGCTCTCCATGCGAGCGCGCATTCCGCTGGCCGCCGCTGTGGTGAGAGCATCCATTGTCACCGGTGCCGTCGCAATTGCGGGGCCGAAGCGCAGGCGCTTGATTTTCGTGCAACGAGGGCGGACCGGGTCCCTGATTGGCACGAATTATCGATAAAACCGTTTCTTTCTGGAACGTCTCGTGTCATTTTCAAACGCGCGATACGCGGGCAGCCGTTGCAATCCCGGCTTTTGCGAATGGTGTGGAAAGTGCCTGCTCCTGGTCGTGGCTCCTGTCGCGCTCCCGACGTCAATGGTTACGGCCCCCCGGATTGCGCCGGGGACCCCTTTGGGGAAAGGTGCTGCTTCGACTGCCGCGCCGCGAAGCGAGGCGGGTGGCGGAGGGAAGCCGGACTTTCTCGCCCTGCTGCTCGCGGGCCTCGAGCCGGAACCAGAGGTCCAGGCGACGGAGGGCGAGGCTCCGCCCGAAACAACGAATACCGGCTCGCGAACGCCGGCGAAAAAGAATGACGGATTTCCCGAAAAAGCGAAGTCGAAAGAGCAGCTCAATGAGGTGGCATTTACACTACCCCTGCCTGTTGCCGTGCCACTGGCCAGCCAGGCTGCGGTGCTACCGTGCATGATCCCCGATTCCCGAACGTCCGGCGATAGCGGCGCTCCGGTGACGGCGGTGGTGAACGGGCTGCTCCCTGGGACGGAGTCCGTGGCCACCCCGAGTGTTCCGATTCCAGCAAAAACAACGAGCGGCACCGATGCGGGTGGAGCCGCGCCCGGGAGCAAACCATCTCCGGAGGGCGCACAGGGACCAGCCCCGGCGCAGGGTGAAACGGCCTTTGAGGCGAGCATCCAGCTTCCCGTCTCCGGCGTTCCGGACCAGCCCGCCGCCCGGAACACCGCCTCGCCGGCGGATCGTGGGGTGGCGGCCGACCCGATTGAGAAAACCAGTAACACGGCAACGGGACCGGTGATCGCTGCGCCGTCTCATGCAGGTACAACGCCGGCGGGAGACCGCCAGGACGCCGGGAGTGCGGACCCGGTAAGGCCGTCGCAGGGCCATGGCGCTCAACCAGTGCAGGGGAAGGCATCGGCGGCCGACGAGAGCGGCCAGGACTCCGGCGCGCAGGAACAACAGAACTCCGCCGGCCCGGCGAAGGATTCGGGCGAACCGGCGCGCCAACCTCTCGATGACTCGCCTCGCGCCGCCGACCCGCCGGTATCCGTCGCCGCGTTTTCGGCGGCCCCTGCGACGGGCGGCAGCGCGGGCGTCACCGCGGCAAAGTCCGAACCGCCGGCGCCCCCGGTTGCGGGCGACACCGCGCCCGGCACCGTGGCGGCGCCGCCGGCCAGCGCGCCCTCGCGCGATATTTCCATTCAGTTGCAGGATCCGGGAGGGCCGCGCGTAGACGTCCAGCTGATGGATCGGGCGGGGACCGTACACGTTGTGGTGCGCACCCAGGACGACGGTCTGGCGAAGGATCTGCGCACCAACCTGCCCGAACTCGCGCAAAAACTGAGCCAGCAGGGGATGGAAGCGGACGCCTGGAGCCCGCTGGAAATGCACAACACGCCGGGTGGGCAGGAGAACCCCGGGCATGCCCACCAGCAGACGGCGGACGACGCAAATTCATCGCCCGGCGGCCAGGGCTCGGAAGGGAGCGGTGGCGATCGATCACAGCACCAGCGTCCGGACCCGGAAGATGAGTTCAATCGGGATTTCACGGAATTTCTCACAGGAGTTACGGCATGGCAACCAACCCGATAAGTACAGGTTCAACGGCGCCGGCATCGAGCACGACCCCGGCCTCGGGCGCCGGTTCGAGTTCGACCAGCGCGAGTTCGAGCACGAACTCTTCGGATAGTCCGGAGGCCACAAAACAACAGTTCATCAGCCTGCTGGTCGCGCAACTGCAGAACCAGGATCCCCTGAATCCGTCCGACGGCACCCAGTTCCTCTCGCAGCTCACCGAAATCAACAGCTTCGAGCAATTGCTCTATATCCGCCAGGATCTGGACAAAATGTCCGGCCAGAGCACGGCTGCGAGCGCCACCGGCAGCTCCGGCGGTTCCGGCTCCAGCTCTTCCACGTCGGCAAACTCGAGCACGCAGCCATCGACCGCCGGCGGGTCGCCGAACTAATAAAGGCCGCAAAGGAGGACAAAATGGGCGTATCATTCTCGACCGCGCTTTCCGCGCTCAGCGCCACTTCCACCGCGATCGACGTCACCGGGAATAACCTGGCGAACATGGACACGGACGGATTCAAAGCGAGCACCGTGTCTTTTCACGACCTCGTGACGCAGTCGCTGGGCGCCGGGCTGAGCGAAACGCAGGTGGGGTTCGGGGTGGGCGCGCCGGTGACGCTGACCGAGTTCACGCAGGGCGCCACCGAGACCACCAACAATCCGCTCGATGCCGCCATCACCGGCGACGGGTTCTTCATCGTGACCGACCCGACCAGTGGCAACGTCGAATACACGCGCGGCGGCAACTTCCAGGTGGATCAGGCCGGAAACTTGGAGACGGCGACCGGCCAGTTGCTGCAGGGATGGATGGCGGGAGCGGACGGCACCGTGCAATCCAACGGGCCGATTGGTAACATTACCGTTCCGACCGGAACCCTGAAGCCCCCCCAGCAGACCTCCCAGTTCTCCTTCGACCTCAATCTCGACGCGAACGCGACGGCGGGCCCTCCGCCGACTACGTTCTCGACGGCGATCCAGATTTACGATTCCCTGGGCACCGCTCATACGCTCACCGCGACGTTCACCGCGACGTCTACGCCGGGTCAGTGGAACTACTCCATCTCCGTACCGGACGCCGACCTGACCGCCCCCTTCACGCCGGTGACCGGAACGCTGACGTTTAATTCGAGTGGTCAGCTGACCTCCCCGGCGGCGACCGCCGCGGCGACGCAGATTTCCATCACCGGATTTGCGGACGGCGCCGCCGACATGACCGGGGCGACTGCTTTGAACTGGAACTTGTTCAACGGTTCCACGGGAGATATCACCCAGTTCGCCTCACCGTCCGAAGTTTCCGCGCTATCCCAGGACGGCTCGGCCGCCGCGCAACTGGACAGTGTGGGAATCGCCAATGGCGGGGGCATCGTGGCCACCTACTCGGATGGCACACAGCAGACCGTAGGGCAACTTGCCCTGGCCACGATCAGAAACCCGGATTCTCTGGTCGCGGTGGGCGACAACAACTACCAGCTTAGTGCTCTGAGCGCCTTGCCCGCCGTGGGCGCTCCCGGCACGGGCGGACGAGGGCAGGTTCTGGGCGGGGCCGTGGAACAGTCCACCACCAACATGGCCACGGAGTTCACCAATCTGATCCAGTACCAGAGCGCCTACGAGGCGAGCTCCAAGGTAATCACCACCGTGAACCAGATCAGCCAGGACACGATTAATCTGGTGCAGCAGTGAAATGCCCGCGCCGGAACAGATCGCGCACATGGCGGACGTCCCGGTGGATGTCGAGGTCGAGCTCGACCGCAAGGTGATGACCGTCTCCGAGGTGCTCGACCTGAACGCCGGCAGCGTGATCCGCATGACTCGCTCCGCGGGAGAGAACATCGACATTCTCGTGGGCGGCTCTCTCGTCGGCTTCGGCGAGATCGTGATTATCGAGGACGCCGTCGGGGTGAGAATCACGGATTTCTGCAGTGAGGACTAACTGAACATGCCGACTCGACGGGCGCGGCCGGCCGCGCCGCCCAGATTCTTCCGTGCGATTGGGGCGGTGCTCGCCGCCGCCATATTCCTGGCGCCGCCGGCATTGGCGGCCAGCGGTTCCTCCGGGCTGGATCTTCTGCCGTCAGGCAAGGGCGCGGGAGCTTCGGGTGCCCCGTTGCAGATCCTCCTCCTGTTGACGGCGCTGGCCGTGCTCCCCGCCGTGATCATGTGCGTGACCCCGTTCTTGCGGATCACCGTGGTGTTGCACTTTCTCCGCCAGGCGCTGGGCACCCAGTCGACACCCTCCAACCAGGTGCTCATCGGGCTCTCCCTGTTTCTCAGCTTCCTCATCATGCAGCCCATCGTCAACGACGTGTACAGCAACGCCTGGAAACCCCTCGAGGAAGGAACCATCACGTCCGCGCAGGCCTTCGAGCAGGGGAGCAAACCGGTAAAGAGCTTTCTCATACGGTTTGCGCGCGAGAAAGACATCCGCCTCATGCTGGAGCTGACCCATGCTCCGGCGCCCGCCCGCCCTGCCGATCTGGGCCTCGATGTTCTGGTGCCCGCCTACATTCTGTCCGAGCTGAAGACCGGCTTCCAGATCGGCGCGATTCTCTACCTGCCGTTCCTCATCATCGACCTGATTGTGGCGTCGGTGACGTTATCGGTCGGCATGGTGCAGCTGCCTCCGGTGATGATCTCGGCGCCGTTCAAGATCCTTCTGTTTGTTCTGGTGGACGGGTGGAATTTGGTGATCGGTTCGCTGATGAGGAGTTTCAACCAATGACCGTCTCAACCGCCGTCGAAATATTCCGTCACGCCCTGATTACCGCATTCTGGGTGAGTCTGCCGCTGCTCGCGGTGGGCTTCGTCAGCGGCATCGTGGTCAGTCTGCTGCAGATCGTCACCTCCATCCAGGACACCAGCTTTGGAGCCATTCCGAGGCTCGCGGCCTTTCTGTTTGCGATGGTTCTGGTGATGCCGTGGATGCTCATGCGCCTTATTTCCTACACCGTCGAGTTATTCGGGAACTTCGCCCGGTATGCGCAGTGAATTGACCATCGGCCTGCCCGGGATTCAGGCGGCGCTGCTGGTTTTCACCCGCGTCGCCGGGATCTTCACGTTCCTGCCGTTGCCCGGGCTGCGGAGCGCGCCCGATGTGCCCCGGCTGTTTCTCTCACTGTGCGTCACGGGAATCCTGTTTCCGCTCTGGCCCGCGCCGCCGGCCGCCGCCCCCACCCTGGGGTTCCTGGTCATCGCGATGCTCCATGAGGTCGCTTTCGGCGTGACCATCGGCGTGGCTCTGGCGTTCCTGCTGGAGGGCTTGCAAATGGCCGCGCAGATCGCCGGCCTGCAGGCCGGGTTCTCCTATGCTTCGACCATTGACCCGACCACGCAGGCGGATTCGAGTGTCCTGTATGTGTTCATGCAACTCTTCTCCGCCGTCCTTTTCTTTGCGCTCGGGCTGGACCGGCGGGTGATCGCCATCGTCGGAGCGAGTTTGAAGTCGGCGCCACCCGGCGCCTGGCAGGTGACCGGTGCGGCCGGAGACGCCATCGCGCGGATGGGATCGGCCATGTTTACCATGGGCCTGCGGCTGGCCATGCCGGTGGTCGGGTTCCTGCTTCTGGTCGACGTGGGCTGCGCGATGGCCGGACGCCTGAGCGCGCAACTGCAACTGCTGCACATCGCGTTTCCGGCCAAATTGCTGGCGGGGCTCGCGCTGCTGGCCTTGGTGCTGAGCGCAGTACCGCAACTGATGGAGTCCTGCGCCGCGCCCGTGCTGGCGTCGCTCGAGCGGCTGGTGACACGCTGATGGCCGACGACCGCCAGGAGAAACCGACAAAACGGCGCCAGGACAAGGCCCGCAAAGAGGGGCAGTTCCCGGCCAGCCGCGAATTGCTCAACGCTCTGCAACTGCTTGTGTTCGTCTACCTGCTGACCTCGTTCGGCGATTCCCTGGTCGAGCGGCTGCGACGTACGTTCCGGGCCGAACTCACGCTGGCCTTCCAGAGGACTCCCCACGTTGCCGACGTGTGCAGCCTAGCGGGGGGCATGGTGTCGATTCTCGGCGTGCCTCTGCTGGCCTGCGGGTCGTGTCTGGTGGTCGCGGTGATTGGCGTCCAGATGGCCGCCACCCAGTTCGGCTTTGCCGGCGAGAAGCTCGCCCCGGACTTCGCGCGGCTGAACCCGCTGCCGAGGCTGCGCAGCATGCCCGGGCAGAATATGGCGGCATTCTTCCAGGCCCTCTTCCTCATCGTCCTGTTCTCGGCGGTCGTGGCCAGCCTCGCCGGAGCGAAAGAAGAGGCCTTCTCGAGGCACCCGCTCATGGGGGTGGAGAACTCGTGGGCCGC
>CAYVPZ010000042.1:0-13706 GCA_964453955.1 uncultured Solibacteraceae bacterium
CTCGCGCGAAGGCGGCGCATCGCTCAACATTCTCTCCGGCTTCGTGGCCGGCAATTTCAGCGCCTACTGGCTGGGCTTCGCCATGCTCTCTCTGATGAGCGTCGGCTACTTCATGAGCACCATGGGCTTCGCCAGCCTGATGCTGGCGCCGGCCGTGTTCGCCTTCGGTCTGGTGGCGTTCGGATTCCTGGGGATGGGCCCGGTGACCATCGCGGTGGATTCCTACGGCCCGGTTACCGACAACGCGCAATCCGTGTTCGAGCTGTCCACCATCGAGACCATTCCGGGCATCGCCGCCGAGCTGAAGAAGGATTTCGGCATCACCGTGAATTTCGAGCGCGCCAAGGAAAACCTCGAGGAGAACGACGGCGCCGGCAACACCTTCAAGGCGACGGCGAAGCCGGTGCTCATCGGCACGGCCGTGGTGGGCGCCACCACCATGATCTTCTCCATCGTGGTGGCTTTGACCAGGGGGCTTCAGCCCGAGCTGCTTCAATACCTGTCCATTCTGCACCCGCCGTTTCTGCTCGGCCTGATCACCGGCGGCGCCATCATCTACTGGTTTACGGGCGCCTCCACGCAGGCGGTCAGCACCGGTGCGTATCGCGCGGTGGAGTTCATCAAGGCCAACATTAATCTCGAAAGTTCCGACAAAGCTTCGGTGGCCGACTCGAAGAAAGTGGTGGAGATCTGCACCAGATACGCGCAGAAGGGGATGCTCAACATCTTCCTGACGGTGTTCTTCGCCACCCTCGCGTTTGCCTTCGTGGAGCCGTACTTCTTCATCGGCTATCTGATCTCGATCGCGCTGTTCGGCCTGTACCAGGCCATCTTCATGGCCGATGCGGGCGGCGCGTGGGACAACGCCAAAAAGATTGTCGAGACGGAGCTCAAGCAGAAGGGCACCCCGCTGCACGACGCCACGGTGGTGGGCGACACGGTGGGCGATCCTTTCAAGGACACTTCCTCGGTGGCGCTGAACCCCATCATCAAGTTCACCACGCTGTTCGGCCTGCTGGCGGTGTCGCTGGCCGTGTCGCTGACCAATTCGCAGGGCGCCGTATTCACGCGGATTCTGGCGCTGATTTTCTTCCTGGTTTCGGCTTTCTTCGTATACCGGTCGTTCTACGGCATGCGCATCGAAGAGTCGAAGTAGTATCGCTCTGACGCGAACGGCCCGGGGCTCGGTGGAGCCCCGGGCCGTTTTGCGTCGGGCCTGTGCCGGAACTATTTGGCCGCGGTGGCCGCGGGCGCGGCGGCGATGTTGATGGTGGTCTCGATGGTCTGGCCTTCCGAGGTCCAGATCTCGATGGGCACGTCGCCGAGGGCGGTCCCAGCGGGCACCGTGACGTTGAACTGGTAAAGACCGACGTAATACTCGGGCGCCAGCCCCGCATAATTGGTAATCGCCAGAGGATCGCACTGCACTCCGCCCATGTAGACGTACCACGCGTTCGGCAGCGTGAAAGGACCGGCGCCCAGCGCTGGATAGCCGTCGGCCGGTTCGTTATCGACGATCCCCAGGCCGGTGGCGAAGATGGACACAATGTCGCCGGGGTGCGCCGGGTTGTTTGCATCGGCGATCAGGGTGGTGTTGGCGTGCACCACGGCCGCCTGTCCGGTGGCCGAGCCGGTCAGGTCGAAGACTCCCGGCGCGGTGTTGTTGGTGCGGACCCGCACGGTGTTGGAATAGGTCCCAGTTCCCGCGGCGCAGGCCGTGGCCGTGCCGAGGCAGACCTGGAACGTAGCGAAGCCCCAGCCGTTCTCCGGATACCAATCCGATGGCTCCACCATGTTGATCACCGTCGGGCTCACGTACAGCAGGGGGGCGGGCGCGTAGTTGTTGTCGGGATTACCGCCATTCACATACACCTGCACCCCGTTCAGGCTGGTGGGCAGGGGGAAGACATACGCCGGAGCGTTGCAACCCTGGGCGCATGCCGATGGCGCCATCCCCTCTCCGTATAGCGTCACGATCTCGTCCGGAGCAACCGGGTTGGTGTAGGGCGCGGAATTCGCCGAGTTCACAATCCCGCCCGGGTTCAGCCACACGCTGCCCGTTGCCGCAAAAGGCGGCTCCGGCAGTCCCAGCATCACTGAATAGAGTTCGGACTGGCCGGTGGCGAGGAACGTCCCGTTCACGCCCAGAGCGTACTGATAACGGTCGGCCGCAAAAACACCGGATGCAGGTATCACGTACCCCGTGTCGGCGGTGGTGACATCCTGGATGGTGCCGGTGTCCGAACGCGTGATTTCCCGATGAGCGATGGTTGTGCCCGTCCCGGTGGCGCTGGCGGAACCGTAAAAACCTTCGAAAATGTTCACACCGGGCACCGAGGCGTCGTTCTGAAAGCCACCCAGAACGTAGACGCCCTTCAGCGAGGCGTTCGAGGCCGTGCCCCCCAGCGCCTTGATTCCCACCAGCAGGTCGTAATCTCCCGGCGTACCGCCCAGGATAATCGATCCGTCGGTGGAGACATAGATCGTCTGGCTTCCGCTGATGAAGTTGGTCGTGCCGGACCCCGAGAAATTAATGGTACCAGTGTTGCCCGAGAATGAGTAGCCCACGCCGGGCACCTGTTGCGTCTGGATGGTATTGCCCATATCCGTCCCGGCGCCCGTAACCGTTATCGTTCCAATGTTCCCGCCGTTGGCGGTGAAGGGAAACCAGGCCTCGCGAATGGTGCCCACGTCGGCCTGGCGAAAATCGACGTAGCTCGCGTAATAATTCCCGCTCAGAACGGGCGTGGCGCTACTCACCGGAATGCCCACCATGATCACGATGTTGCTGGAATTGTTGCCGGAATTGCTGGCCACGAACGCCCCGTTGGCGCCCACCACCCCCACATTGAAGCTCTCGCTGAAAAGGAGGTCCTGAATGTACAGCGTCCCATTGGCGGAAACGCGGTAGGTGGGGGCGGAAAGGCTGCTGGAATAAGAATACGTGAACACGCCGGTGGTGACCGTGGATTCGAGTTCCTGTCCCGAAAATGTGTACTCCCCATTTCCATTGCTGTCGAGCGTGGGCGTCAGCGTCATCGTGCCCATAACGCTGTAGGCGGTGTTCAACGACGTGCCGCTGGCGCTCAACCCGGTAATCTGAATCTCGCGAACGAAGTACGTCCCGCTCAGCATGGCGTTGCCGCTGGCGTCGGGTGTATTGCAGAGGGTCACGGTATCGTTGGGGCCGCAGATGGGGGGCGTCTGGGCGCTGAGAGCGGCGGCCGACAGCCCGGCCAGAAGGATTGCTTTGTTCCAAGTAATCAATGACATAGTGGACCTAGTTTAGACGCCGCCAGCGGGCGGGCGGTTGCCTTTGAAATCATATCAAACGCTGCGCGGAGATGAGCAGCGGAGTCCCGGAATCGAACAGGCCCAACGCGCCGCAGGCCCGTAACCTCTTGCGCTTGCGCGGTGAAATATGGCGCTCCCCGTGCGTGCCCTCCGGACGGAGTGGTGCAACCACTCTGGAGGACCGGCATGGCCCATTACGAACATTTACACGAGCGCATCACCGAGCCGCTCGACGCGGAGCGCGTGGAGCAGCGCAAAGCCGACGGATGGAATCTGGTCGGCGTCATCTGGGAACGGCAATCCGGCGCCGCGCGCGCGCCGGAACCGGAGATCGAGGTTCCTTTCGGTCTCCGCGTGGCGGACGATTGCAGTCACCTCACCGAAGATCCGGCGGAGAAGGAAGCTCTGCTGCTGATGCTGGAGATGATTGTCCAGGACCGGCGAGTCAGCGACGTGGCGCTGGAACTGAACCGCCGCGGATACAAGACGCGGGATGGACGGCCATGGTCGCCCCCGGCGGTATTCGACATGATGCCGCGGCTGATCGAGGAAGGCGCGCGCGAGTTCTCCAGCGAGGAGTGGGCGCTGCGGCGTAAGGTCTTCGCCGGCGGGGTGTAAGCAGTTCAGGGGCCCTGCCCCACCACCACCGTGATTGACAACGGTGGGACCGTGAACGCCGCACCGTCGGCAAGCGCACGAGTCTGGGGAGGCAGATCCCGGCTCGGGTGTCCTCGGCCGCCTCGCGCCACCCAATGGTATTGCCGACCTGAGAATTGATCGAGCGTCAAGCCGGTGAGCGGCACGCGCATGCTGTACTCGTGTTCCGCGTCCTTGTTGAGAAGAAGCACGGCGACGCTCCCGTCCGGGCGGCGCACAGCGTATGAAGCGACGGCGGCGAGGTCCGAGACGGCGGGCAGGAGCTGGTGCAGGCCATCCGGCAGAAGCCAGCGCTCCACCATAAGACGCGCCGCGTGCCCGGTGGCCATGGGGACGGTGGCGCGCCCGCTCATCTGGAACAGCATGTTGTTGCCCCACGCGCAGGAGCGCTCGTTGAGCAGTTCATTGGGCTCCCAGCCGTAGACGAAGGACTGTTCGCCGCCCAGCGCCAGGAACTGCGCGGCAATCTCCGCATTCAGCACGGCGCCCTCCAGATCCACCTCCGCCCGCGCGCCATAGGCGGACCAGCCGTACTCGCTGATGACCATGGGCAGGTCCGCGGGAAGGCCCTCGCCGCGAAAACGCTCGATCGCGCCGGCCAGCAAACCCGCCGCGGTGAGCAGCTGCGGCGGCACGGGCGCGCACACGTCGTCGAACGGGTACCATTCGAACGAGAAAAAGCGGAAATCGCCCAGGCGGCCGCGCGATTTCAGGTAGTCGAGAAAGCGGCGCAGGTAGGGCGAGTGGTCTCGAGGATCGGCGGTGAGCGAGTCGGCCACCATGCTGGGGCCGCCCAGCGGAAGCTGCGGATCGCCCTGGTGCAGCAGGCCGGCCCATTGCAGATACAGCGCGCCATAATCCTCCGCCGCACCGTACTGTTCCTCGGGTTCCTCGCCCAGCTCGACGCGGCCCACCCGATAGCCGCGATTCCGCAGGAACTCCAACTCGGCGGCGGCATTTTCAGGCGTGTCATACAGCAGGCCGACGGGAACCATCGCCGGCGTGCTTCCCCAGAGCGAAAGCCGCGCCAGCAGATCGAACCCGGGTTGCTCGACGCGATCGTCGCGGTCGCTGGAGCGATGCCACGGGTCGGTGGAGGACACCCAGATGGTGCTCTGCGTGTCCCGTGACGCGCCATGCGCGAGGCGCTCGTGGTATGCGCCGCTGCCGTCCACTTCGCCCAGTCCGATCTCGCGCACCGCGTAGCCGAGTCCGTCGCGGATGTCGGTGGAACCGGGCGGCGCCTCCGTGGAGGACCGCATCATCAGCACGCGAACGTATTTTGCCGCCATTGGCGCATCTGCCAGACGCACGACAGCACTCCCGCCCGCGCCGCCGGCGGGCTGCCGCGGAAACGGATGCCACAACCCGGGCTTCTCGAAATCCTCCGGGTCGCCGGTTTCGTTGGTGAACTCGACGCGGTAGTCGAGGGCCCACGGAACTCCCCACTGGATGTGCATCTCGTTGACGGCCGCGCCGTCGGTGTTGATGACGATCCACTGCGGGTGCGCGCTGGCGGGCTCGTGCGTGAACGGCGGCTCCAGATAAGGATTGCTTTTCCAGAAGGTGGCGGGGTCGCCGTCGTCGATGCGCGAGTAGCCGTCGTCGTTGGCCTGATCGCGCGTGTTGCCGCGGCGGGGCAGACGGTACCCGTACGAGAGCAGGATGGGTTCCGCGGAGCGTGCATCTGAAACCCAGTAACCCTGCTGGCGTTGCGCGTCGCTCCACGTTCCGCGTGGATTCCAGTGCCAGACCTCGCCGGCCAGCTCGGTACGCAGCCGGTAGGAGAGGGCGCGAAACCCGGCCGCGCGCATGGCCCGCGCATTAGCGGGCGAGAGCATGGCGAGCACGTCGCCCTTCTCGTGACCGTCGATGCCCGCGCCGATCGCCCGCGCGGGGTCGAACGTCCGGAGGGGATGGGACGCGTCGATGTGAATGATGTGCTGGCCGGCCATTGCAGCGGCAGACAGCAGGCAGGCCACGCTGAGCGAATGCACGCTGGTGTCAGGTTACACGATTGCCTGGGCCGCCGTTCGAGCCGATACTGGTAGCAAGCCGATGACCACCGGGACGTCCAGAGACCGGGAACGATTGCGCGACGCGCGCTTTGCGATACGTCTCTCCCTCGCCGTCGGCGTCGCCATGCTCGTCGGCAAGGTCACGGCTTTTTTCCTGACCCATTCGGCGGCGATTTTTTCGGACGCGGCCGAGTCGGTGGTCCACGTGATGGCGGTAGCCTTTGCCGCCTTCAGTCTGCGGCTCGGTTCCAGGCCGGCTGAGCCCAAGTTCCTTTACGGCTACGAGAGGATCGCGTTCTTCTCGGCCGGATTCGAAGGAGCCATGATCATCGTGGCCGCCATTGCCATTCTCGTCGAATCGATTCGCAAGTGGATGACCGGGTTGCAGATCGAGAACGTGGGAACCGGCGCGCTGCTGGTGCTGCTGGCCGGAATACTCAACGCGGGCCTCGGCTACTATCTTTTGCGCGTCGGCCGGCGCACGAATTCGATGATCCTCGAGGCGGATGGCAAACACGTGCTCACCGATAGCTGGACCAGTTTCGGGGTTTTGGGGGGACTGGGGCTGGTGGCGCTGACCGCCTGGAAACCGTTCGATCCGCTGGTGGCCATGGCCGTAGCCGCCAACATCCTCTGGTCCGGGGGGCGCCTGGTGTGGCGTTCGGCGGTGGGGCTGCTGGATTATTCCGACCCGAACGCAGGACGGAAGATCCGGGACAAACTCGACGCGATTTGCTCGGAGCTGGCCGTCCAGTACCATGGCGTGCGCTTCCGAACCACCGGCTACCGGCAGATCGTGGAAGTGCACTTGTTGTTCCCCCAGGCGACATCGGTGGGCGAGGCGCACCGCCTGGCGACAGTTGTGGAAGAGCGTCTCTCGGCCGAGCTGGGAATGCCCGCCGAAGTGGCCACGCATCTCGAGTCCCTGGAGGATCATGCCGCCGTCCACCACGAAGAGCACTACACCGGCAAACCCGGGTGAACGCGCCATCGGCCTCCCGGCAACATTCTGGAACTTTCCGCCGCGCGCGCGTGAATACCATGCAGAACGCATGCAGCGGAGCCTGGCGGACGAAAGCGACAGCGATCTGTTACAGCGGGCTGCGGAAGGCTCCGAGGACGCGTTCGTCGCGTTGTACCGGCGCCATCAGGGCCGGGTGTTCCGCTTCGCCCTGCGCATGAGCGGCGACGAGGCCACGGCGGAAGAGGTAGTGCAGGAAGTGTTTCTTACGGTGATTCGCGGGCCGGTGCGATACGACGCGGCGCGGGCGAGTCTCGGCGCGTGGCTGCTGGGCGTGGCGCGGATTCACGTGTTGCGGGCCCTGCACGGCCGGCCGGCGGTGGCGCGCGAAGCGGAAACAGCGGACCGGGAGGCGCCGGACACCTCCCGCGACGTTCTGACGGCCCTGCTGGAGCGGGAGAGCGTGGAAGCACTGCGCCGTGCGGTTCTGAGCCTGCCCGAGGCGTATCGCGAGGTGCTGGCGCTGCGCGAGCTGGAAGAACTGGATTACGCCGAAGCTGCGCGGGCGCTGGGGTGTTCGCTGGGGACCATTCGCTCGCGCCTGCACCGCGCGCGGAATCTGCTGGCGGCGAAGCTCGCGGCGGCCGAAACCAGGGGAAGCACAAAAGGGTGTTCGGTATGAATGAAGCACGGCGGGAGGCTCCGAATTCGTTGGAGCAGAAGCTGCTGGAGGCGTTTCGCCAGCACCATGCGCGGCGCCGGGCGCAACGGCGCAATGCGTGGCGGGGGTTGGCGGCGGCGCTGGCCATTGCGGCGGCTGCCGGAACCATTTCGTTTCTGCGCCTGCGCCCGAAGGAGGTTCGCCCGCCCGTGACGCCTGCGCCCGTGGTGCTGGCAAAGGCCGATCCGCCGAAGATAATTCCTCCGGCGCCGGCCGTCGCGGCGCGGAAAGCTCCCCGCAGGCGCCGTGCGGTGCCACAGCCACGGGAGCAGGAAGTCACTACCGGCTTCCTGCCGCTGGACGCCACGGGATACGCGCCGGTGAGCGGCGAGGTGATCCGGGTGGAAATGCCGCGCTCCACCCTGACGCTGTTCGGGCTGCCGTTCAACGAGGAGCGCGCTTCGGTTCCGGTTCGCGCGGATGTACTTTTTGGCGAAGATGGCATGGCCCATGCCGTCCGCTTCGTCACCACTGCGTCTTATGAAATTCAACCAGGAAGGTAACAAAATGTTTCGACTCAGGATGGTTGCCGTTGCCGCGCTTGCGGCCGCCGGCGGAATGTTCGCTCAGGACCAGGGGCCGGGGCCGCAGAAAGTCTTCTTTCAGAGAACGCTGGTTGGTCCCGACGACGCTCTGCCACCAGCGGGCGGCGGAAATATGACATTCGTTTCCGCGGAGATGTCCTTCGAGGGCAAAACGGTCACCGGCTCGCCCTACACCGCCGAGGCGGTCACGGAAAGCACACAAACTCTCGCCGACGGCAATCGCATCGTGCAAACGACGCAGGGACTGGTGGCCCGCGATTCCGAAGGGCGAACGCGCCGCGAGGCGTCGCTGATGGCGCAGGGCGAGCCGATGAAGCTGGTGACCATCAACGACCCGGTGGCCCAGATCAGCTACATCCTGCACCCGGACCATACGGCGGATAAGCTGCCGCTGACCAAAGGCCCGGTGGCGTTCGCCGCGGGTGGATACGGTATCGCGATTGGATCTGGCGCTGCGACTGCATCCGCCAGCATGGTGAAGACGAACGTGGCCCCCTCCGCGCAGATCACCGGCACCATCACGTCCAAAGCAACCGTGGAATCGCTCGGGCAGCAGACCGTAGAGGGCGTGCAGGCCGAGGGTAAACGCAGCACCTCGGTGATCCCGGCCGGCACCATCGGCAACGAGCTGGATATAAAGACCGTCAGCGAGACGTGGTACTCGAGCGAGTTGCAGACAACGGTCTCCAGCACGCGCTCGGACCCGCGCATGGGAACCACCACATACCGCCTCACCAACATACAGCGGGCCGAGCCGTCGCCCGATCTGTTCCAGGTGCCGTCCGACTACACCGTGCACGACATGCCGAAGAGCATCTCCATTGAGACCAAGGTCGCGAAGTAGGTCAATCCCCAAGGGCGGCCGGCTTTCCGACCAGTGGAAAAGCCGGCCGCGAGCCGACTTACCCCCCCAACATCCTGCCGAGGTGCAAAAACACCTAATTCTTCCCGGCGAAACCACCGATAGAGGTATTAGGGCAGGTCGGTGTGTATCCACGAACGCCAAAATCGCCCCCGGTATGCTGGGCGTTGGCTGGCATACTTGGGCTTACTCTCGGCAGTTGTGATCGAACTGAACGCGCCCGTCGCGAGATCACGACGGTTCGCGAGATCCGTGCTCTGCGCGGCGCTCCGGCAAAGATACCGGTGCGCTTGAGAGGGCGCCTTACGTACAACGATCCCCCGTCGAATCTGGTCTTTTTCGAAGACGCCACCGGAGGCGTGCGCATCGAGAACTGGCGATCGGTGGGGAATGTCGCCGTGGGGCAGACGGCGGAAGTGGTGGGGGTTGTCGGCAACAACGGGTACCAGCCATCCATCACCGCCTGGCAGGTGAGTGCGATTCCCGGCGCTCCCGCGTCGGCTGCCGTCAGGGTGTCCGGGAACGAACTCGGCAATCCCGATCTGCAGTATCGCCGCGTGGCCGTGCGCGGTGTAGTCAGGGCGGCGGATGCGGATCTCAGCGGCAAGCCGGGCATGCTCCTGCACATGAAGGATGGCGACGTCAAAGCGCGAATCCGCGAGTTTGTGGGCGATTACCGGTCGTTTGTCGATGCCGAGATCGTGGTTGTCGGCGTACTCAGCACCAGCCGCGATGCCGAAGGCCAGCTCGGGGAGCCGACGCTGTGGGTCGAAACGGTGGATGACGCCAGCGTCGAGAAGGCTGCTCCGCCACCCGCGCTGATTCCAACGTGGACGGTACGATCCCTGCTCTCGGATCGAGGCGCGGATCTGCCCACACATCGCGTTCGGATACATGGTTCGGCCGTCGCCGGACGCGGCGGGACGGTTCTCGGAGACGGCACCGGTGGAATCCCGCTGCGGGTCAGAAGCGCGGACGCGCCCCTGCCCATGACCGAGGCGGATTGGACGGGATTCGTGATGGAAGAACAGGGCCGGCGTCTCCTCACGGACGGTTTCCCCGCTGAAAAGGCGGCCGGCGAGGGCGCGCCGGTCACGCTGACCAGCGTGAAGCAGGTTCATTCTCTTCCCGTAGAGCTTGCCAACCACGCGTACCCGGTGAGCTTCGATGCCGTGGTCACTTACGCGGACGAGCCCAGCCGCAACCTTTTCCTGCAGGACGAAACCGACGGAATCTTCGCCAACATGTGGGCCGTGAGCACCCCGCTTCCAAAGGCCGGAGAACTCGTCCATGTTACGGGCTTCAGCGGGCCAGGCCAGTTCGCGCCGGTAATCGCGCATCCCAACCTCGAACCCCTGGGACCGGGCGCCATGCCGGCGCCCTTCGCGGGCGGCATGGAAGAGTTGCTGGCGGGAGAACCGGAGAGCCGATGGGTGGAGGCCCGGGGGGTGGTGCGCAGCGTGGGCTTCGAATCGGGCCAGGCTGTGCTTCAGGTCGGCTGGGGAATTCATCGCTTCCGGGTGCAGGTATCCGGCAATCATCGTCTGCCGGAGTCCTGGGTTGGTTCACGCATCCGCCTGCAAGGTGTCCTGGCAGCCAGGTTCAATCTCAAGCGGCAGCTCCTCGGCGTAATGATTTATGTCCCCAGTCCGGAGTATCTCTTTGTCGATAGCGAGAAGCATCAGCTCCCCCCGCTCGAGGCGATCAATACGCTGCTGCAAATCTCTCCCCAGCCCGCGGGGGAACGGCTCTCTCGTTTCCGGGGAACGGTGACGCTGTCCCACCCAACCGGGCCGACATGGGTGGGCGATTCCAAAGGCGGCGTGCTCATCCAAAACCATGCTTACGCTTCGCTTCGTACCGGGGACAGCGTCGAAGTGACCGGGTTCGCCGAGCCGGGCGCGTTCAGCCCAACCGTGCGGGATGCCAGCATACGGGTGATCGGCGCCGCTCGCCCGCTGGCGCCAGCGCGTCTGACGCCGGCCGACATTCTGCAGGAAGGTTACGATTCCCAACTGGTGCAGGTGGACGCCTTCGTGGCCGACAGCGGCGGGAGCGCCGCCGGAAACGCCGTGATTCTGCGGTCCGGCGACACCGTTTTCGAGGCCCGAATGGACGCCGGCGCCATGCCCCCTCTGCAGAACGAGGCGTTGCTGCGTCTCACCGGGATCAGCTCCATTACCGTCGACGACTCCCACGATCTGCTGGCGGTGAAGGGCTTTTCACTGCTTCTGCGCTCGCCCGCCGACATCGTCGTCCTGCGCGAAGGGCCCTGGCTGAACTTCGACCGGATGCTCCGCCTGACGGGCATCCTGGTGGCAGTCGCGCTGATGGCGTTTGCCTGGATCATCGTCCTCCGCCGCCGGGTGCAACAGCAGACCGCGGACCTCAGAAAGGCCCGGGACACGGCCGAAGCAGCCAGCCGGGCCAAGAGCGACTTCCTGGCCACCATGAGTCACGAGATTCGCACGCCCATGAACGGTGTGCTTGGGATGACCGAACTCGTGCTCGACAGCGATCTCTCGGATCAGCAGCGCGAGGATCTGGAAACCGCCAGAGATTCCGCGCATTCTCTGCTCACCCTGTTGAACGACATCCTCGATCTGTCGAAAATCGAGGCGGCCCGGCTCGAAATCGAGGCGGCTCCGCTGGATGTCCGCGAGTGCGTGGATGAAACCGTGCGGGTCCTGCAGGTAAGAGCGCGGGAGAAGGGCATCGATCTTCTCTCGCGTGTGAGCGACGACGTTCCGCCGCTCGTGCTGGGCGACTACACGCGCCTCCGTCAGGTGCTTCTGAATCTGATTGGGAATGCCATCAAGTTCACCGCGAAGGGGTGGGTGGAGGTGGTGGTTGGGGTAGAGAAGCCTCGCCCCGCGGAAGCAACCGAAGGACTATTCATACGCTGCGCGGTTTCCGACACCGGGATCGGTATCCCGGAGGATAAGCAAAAGCTCGTATTCGAGGCATTCCGGCAGGCGGACGGGACGACGGCCCGAAAATACGGCGGCAGCGGTTTGGGGCTGGCCATCTGCTCGCGGCTGGTTGGGCTCATGGGCGGCGACATCCGGGTGGAAAGCAAACCGGGCGAGGGCAGCACATTCTCTTTCACCGTGCGCGTATCTCCCGTTAGCCCGAGCACGGCGCCATCCGGCGCCACGTTGCCTGGCCTGGGCGCCTCGGATGGAGAACGGCAGGAACCTCGTGGGCTGCGCATCCTGCTGGCCGACGATAACCCGGTCAACCAGAAGCTGGTGAACCGGCTGCTGGATAAGTGCGGTCACGTGGTGACGGTGGTGAACAACGGGCGGGAAGCCGTGGAAGCGGCCCGGACGGAAGCCTTCGACCTCGTCCTGATGGACGTCGAAATGCCCGAAGTGGACGGCTTTGAGGCTACCGCCCTGATCCGCGCGATGGAGCAACCGCGCCAGCGCGTCCCGATTATCGCCATGACCGCGCATGCCATGTCGGGCGACCGGCAGCGGTGCCTCGACGCGGGCATGGACGACTACCTGTCGAAGCCGATCGCAAGGGACGAACTCGCCGCCATGCTGACGAAGTTCTTCCCCGCCAGCGCGGAACAGCCAGCCACGCCGCCATCCATCGTGAACTAAGCCAGTTCGGACTATCGTCGCAGGCGCCCGATCTCGCCGAGTGAAATGTAGATGTTCAGCAGTCCAAGGCCGCTGAGCGCGCCGCGGAAAAAAGGGCTGAGCCAGAGATCGTGCATCCACGGCGACAATCCCGCGAACCAGCTCACGTCCCACGCCTGCAGCCACGGGAACACCAGCAGGAATATCCCCACCTCGAAGCAGAACAACACGAACACCAGAACACCGAGCTTGCGGTGCCAGGCGAGCCTCGGCCGCTCCGGTTCCCCCACGCCCGCGGCGGTTGGCGCGTTCAACTCCACAAGGCCATCTCCTTTGCCGGGAACAGCTCGGTTTGTTCCGGATATCCGGCCCACAACAAGTGACGGCAGGAATCGCGGACCGGCTCGAAGCTGAACCGGTGCAGCGCCGTGGGGCCATGTTCGGAGAGCGCCCGCAGGTGTTCGGGGGTGAAGTATCCTTTGTGGCTGGCCAAACCGTACTGCGGGAAAACGCGGTCCCAGGCGCAAATGCAGGCGTCCCGCCCCACCTTGGCCAGAATGGAGGCCGCCGCAATCGACTGGCAGAGGGCGTCGCCATGCGGGAAGGAACGTTGCGCAATGGGCAGGTCTACGGTGACGAAATCGATGAGCAGAAAATCCGCGGCCGGGTCCAGGCGCTCGATGGCGCGGCGCATGGCCAGACGGGAGGCCTGCAGGATATTGAAGCGGTCGATCTCGTAGGCGTCGGCGGCGGCCACGGCGTGCGCCACGGCGCGTTCGCGAATTCGTTCGGCAAGCTGCACCCGGCGCTCCGGCAGGAGTTCCTTGCTGTCGCGAAGTCCGCGGATGGGACGTTCCGGCGAGAGGATTACCGCGGCGGCGAACACCGGGCCAAACAGCGACCCGCGTCCAACTTCGTCCACGCCCGCGGCGAACCGATAGCCCTCCGACCGTGCCTGGCGCTCATACCTGCCCTGGCAGCGCAAACTACCGCTCCGAGCTACTCGCGCTCGCGCAGGCGTGCGGCCTTGCCTTTCAGTCCGCGCAGATAGTACAGCT
>CAYVPZ010000043.1:0-13623 GCA_964453955.1 uncultured Solibacteraceae bacterium
CGTCTCCACTTTGCTCTCCACCAACGGCACGCTGCTGGATGAAACCAACGCCGAGCGGCTTCTGAACAGCCCGCTCGCGCACGTCACGCTCAGCTTCGACGGATCCACGAAGGAGTCTTTCGAGTACTATCGCAAGGGCGCGCGGTTCGACAAGGTGCGCGATAACTTCGTCCGCTTCGCCCGGCGCAAGCACGAACTGAAGGCCCGCGTGCAGGTGGTGGTGCAGATGGTTCGCATGGAGCGCAATGCCGGCGAGGTGGACGATTTCGTGCGCTTCTGGAGCGCGGTGCCCGGCGTCGACCAGGTGCGCATTAAAGAGGATGAAACCAACCTGCTGCAGCCGGATTCCGGCCACGAACCCTCCGACTGGAAGCACCCCTGCCATTACCTCTGGCGCGGTCCGGCATACGTGAAGCACAACGGCGACGTCTACCCTTGTTGTCAGAGCTACATGCTGGACGGCGGCCCCATCGGCAACATCGGCTCACAGCCGCTCGAGGAAATCTGGAACGGCGCTCCCATGCGCCATCTGCGGCGGATGCACGTGGCCGGGCGCGCCGGCGAAATCGACATGTGCGCGCGTTGCTGCACCACCATTCCGCATCCGCTGCTGGTGGCCGGCAGCCTGCTGCTGCACGGGCGCACGGTGCGGCACCTGCTGCCGTGGATCGAGCGCCTCACGTATCTCGCCAGGCTGCCTAAAGCGCTGCTCACCCCACCGAAGAAGCACGTCCCGCCCCCGGCCGAAGAACTGGTCCAGATTGCGTCGGCCAAACGCTGACCCCGGCCTGCGAATTTCCGCCGCTTTCCCGCACTAAGCAGGCGATGAGCAGATTATTCGTTCTTTTCGTTGCCTTGCTCCTTTCCGCCACCGGTTTGCGGGCGGCCTCCGGATCGGCGGCGGCCGCGCATCAGTCGGGCTCCGAGGCCGCGCGGCCCAGCGACGCCGAAATCGAGCAGAAGATTCGCACGAAGCTGGCCAAATCGAAAATCGGGCGCGATGGCTTCGTGCCGAAAGTGCACGGCGGCGTGGTCACCTGGGAGGGACGCACGAACGTTCCCCAGCACAAGGGCGCGGCCACCCGTATGGCCAAAACCGCTGGCGCGGTGCGCGTGGTCAACAACATTCAGATTTCCGACGGCGCCAAGCCCGGCCAGCCCCTCCGGCACGCGCAGGTGAAGCCCGCTCCGGACGACGAAAACTGAAAGCAGGCTTACTGTTCTATATAGGACTGCATTGGTCTCATTTAGCTGTTGACAAGCCGTCCTGGCGGCTGGATACTGATGTTAGATGATGCAACTGAGTGGCAGGAAGCCAGCCGCACGGTCCGGCCGGAGCCTCGAAGACCTCAGCCCCGGGGAAGAGGGCGTGCTGGATCGGCTGGATCTCCCGAAGGACGTCGCCAGGCGACTGATGGAGCTGGGTTTTCTGCCGGGACAGCGGATCACCAGGGCGATGGCCGCACCCGGTGGCGACCCGCGCGTGTTCCGGGTGGACGGCTCTGAAATCGCTCTCCGCCGGGAAACCGCCGCCCGGCTGCATCTGCGGGACCACCCGTCGCCGATTGCATCGGATATCGCCACCGTGCCCTTGTCCGCGTAAGGAGAAAATGGCCTCATGAGCGAGTGCCACGGCAGCTCTGCCGGGGTTGCCGGTCTGGAGCCACGGGACGGAGACGCTTCCGGCGCGCGGCCTCATGTCATCGCCATCGTCGGCCCGCCGAACTCCGGCAAATCGACTCTCTTCAACCGCCTCACCGGTCTTCGCCAGAAAGTAGCCAATTTCCCCGGTGTCACCGTTGAACAACACACCGGCCGCGCGCGCGTCGAATCCGACCGCGAAATCATGCTGGTGGATCTGCCTGGCGTGTACAGCCTGGAAGCGCGATCCGAAGACGAGCGCGTCACTCGCGACGTGCTCAACGGCGACATGCCCGGCGTGCCCCGTCCCGATGCCGTTCTGTTGATACTCGATTGCACCAATCTGGGCCGTCACCTGATTCTGGCCGCGCCCATCCTCAGTCTGCGCCTGCCCACGCTGGTGATTCTGAACATGGCCGACGATCTCGCGTCGCGCGGCGGCGAGGTGGACGTTCCGCTGCTGGCGGCACAACTTGGCGCGCCCGTGGCCCTGGTCAGCGCTTTCACTGGCGACGGGGTGGAGCGCGTGTTCCAGTACATCCAGGGAACCGCCGCCGGCCGCTTCAAGGTGAAGCCTCCCCTGCTGGAATTGCCCATTCTTCAGGACATTCCGAAGTGCCGCAACTGGGCGGCGAGCGTTGGTGAAAAGGCCCGTTATCACGCACCCGCTCCCCCAGTCTGGACACGCCGTCTGGATGCCGTGTTCCTGCACCCGCTGTATGGTCCGCTGATTTTCCTGGTAGTGGTCGGGGCGGTGTTCCAGACCATTTTCGCCGGCGCGCGGCCCATCATGGATGGCCTGCAGACATTGATTCAGGCGACTGGCGCGTGGCTCGGCTCGATGCTGCCGAATGGCCTGCTCAAATCGCTGCTGATCGATGGCATCTGGAGTGGCGTCGGCTCAGTAGTAGTTTTCCTGCCGCAGATTCTCCTGTTATTCCTGTTTATCGGAATTCTGGAGGACTCCGGTTATCTCGCCCGCGCTGCGCTCATTGCGGACCGCACTATGCGCCGCTTCGGTCTGCAGGGAAAATCGTTCATCCCGCTGCTTTCCGCTTACGCCTGCGCGGTCCCCGCGATCATGGCCACGCGCACCATTGAGAACAAGCGCGACCGCATCGCCACCATCATGATTGCTCCTTTCATGACGTGTTCGGCGCGCCTGCCCGTCTACACCCTGATCATCGCCGCGTTCATTCGGGAGCGCCCGGTGCTGGGGCCGTTTCTCGGGAGTCAGTCCGTCGCGTTGCTGTCTCTTTACGTGCTCGGCTTTGCCGCGGCCGTGTTCACCGCGCGCATTCTCAAGTCGTCGATCTTGAAGAGCGGATCAGCGCCGTTCATGCTGGAGATGCCGCCTTACCGCTGGCCCACTCTGACGTCTCTGGCCCTGCGCCTGGTGGACCGTTCCATGGTGTTCCTGCGCCGCGCCGGAACCGTGATCCTGGCCGTGACCATCGTGCTGTGGCTGCTGGCGCACGTGCCCTTCCACAACGGGCAGCCGCCGCGCATCGAGGACAGCGTGGCCGGTATGATCGGCCGCGGCATTGAGCCGGTGATCGCGCCGCTGGGATTTAACTGGAAAATCGGCATCGGATTAATCAGCTCGCTGGCCGCGCGCGAGGTGATTATCGGCACGCTCGGCGCGATTTATGGGATGGAAGGTACGTCGAAGTCGGTGGGGCTGCAGCAGGCGCTGCACCACGAGTTGTCGCTGGGCGGAGCGATGGCGCTGCTGGTGTTCTTCGCCTTCGCCATGCAGTGCATGTCGACTATTGCGGTGGTGCGCCGCGAGACCGGCGGCCTGAAGTGGCCGATCATCCAGTTCACCTACATGACCGCGCTCGCGTGGGGCTGCGCCTTCGCGGTGAACCACCTCATCCAGGGCGCTGCGGCCAGCTCGTTTTTGCACGCGTTTTTCCGGTTGTAGCCGAAGGTAATTGGCGTTTTCGCCGTTGCTTTCAGGGGGCACGGGTATACAATTACCTGCCGAAAGGGCTAATTCAATGGAATGTCCGCGTTGTAGTGGCACGGGCACCGTGACCTGCACCCGCTGCAATGGAGCGGGTACGGAAATCGAGTTGGTCGTCATACCGAGTGATTGTCCCAAGTGCTACGGCAAGGGTGAGATTGAATGTCCTCTTTGTGGGGGCACCGGCCGGAAATAATAGACTCTCTGGCGCGACGCCACAGCGGCGGCCGTTTCGAGTGTGTTTCCTCTTCTTCGACCGGAGCCAGGGCCAGCGGTTCCATCATCACTTCGAGCAGACTCCGCACGGCGCCAGGCTTGAGTGCCATCACGCCTCAGCACGTCGATCGCGAAGCGGAAGAGGGTCCGGAAGAACTATGATCGAGAGGATGGCCGTGTGGCACATCAGCGAAGCGGAACTGGCGCGGGACATCGCATCGGTACTCGATCGCATGCAGTCTGGCGCGGAGGTCGTGATCGAACGTAACGCCAGACCGATAGCCGTGCTGCGAGCCGCCGAGCCCCGGCGCCGCAAGCTTTCCGAGATCATGGAGGCCCTGCCGCAGGACTCGCCCGCGATAATCGATCCGGACTTCGCCGCCGGCGTGCAGGCGTTCATCGCCGGCCATCGCGAACCGCTCCATCCGCCGGAGTGGGATTAATCGCGTGGGTATCGTGCTGGACTCGACGGTGCTGATCGCCGCGAGCGCGCCGGAGAGAATCCCCGCCGGGTAATCGTCAGCCTGCTCGACGGGATTGGCGATACGGAGGCCACGCTGTCGGCGATCACAATCATCGAACTGGCGCACGGAATCGAGCGCGCGAATTCCCCCGAGCGTCAGGCCATGCGCGAGCGCTTCCTGAAAGAGCTGCTGGACGAGATTTCCGTGGAACCGGTCACCGCGGCGATCGCATTTCGCGCGGGCAGGATCGATGGCAGTTTGCAAGCCAAAGGCACGCGGATCGCGCTGGGCGACCTGCTGATTGGCGCTACCGCCCTGGAACTCGGCTATTCGGCTGTTACGCACAATGTCCGGCACTTTCGCATGATCCCGGCCCTCGAGGTCCGGCAACTCTGAGGCGTAACCACGCGGTGGGCCGCGCCCAACGTCCTCGACCTGCCGCCCCCGGCGGCATAAACTGGAAGTCGTGCCCCGCTGGTCCTCCTTTGCTCTGCTGGTGTGTCTCTGCTGCGCCGCGCGCGCCGAAACCGCGCCCCCGGAGCCCGTTACCGCCGCCGAGCTGGGACTCCTGCTCGCGCACAGCGAACTCGACCCGGACGCCTGCTACCGCGTCAACGACCTCAAAATCTCCCGCGAGGACGTCAGCGTCTATCTCACCTCCGGCTATCTGATGCTGGCCAGGAAGGTGAACGGGGTGCGGCCGGCCGCCCTATTCAGCGCCGACATCGACGCCGGCGACGCCGAGGTAGTCGTGATGCCGCCGGACCGGGGCGAGCGCCTGTCGCTGGCCTCTTTCACCGGAACGCCGAATCTCGACGAGCACTTCAAGACCGGGCTCATGGTTTTCAGCGACAACACCGGCGCGGAACTGGAGAAGCTGATCGAGCAGGACGCCCGCGAACACGGCGGGTACCGCCGCGACCCCGGCCTTGCCAGCCAGCTCGCCGCGAAATGGAACCAGGTCCTGCCCACCTTCTCCGGCAACTTCACCGTTCGCATGGTGCAGGATCTGCTCTCGCCGGGCACCCCCGGCTTCTTCTTCCTGGCCACGGACGGCACCAGACTGGGCAGCTTCGACATTCTCTACGATCCCACCCTTCCGGATCAGATCACCATCGGTCAGGTGAGCGAGCGCAACCGGAAGACGTTTTCCGACACGTGGACCGCGTTCGCGGGGCGCGCCGCGCGGGCCAGCGCCGGCAACTCGGTCTGGGCGCCTCTCCGCGCCGAGGACTATCGCATCGAGGCGGATCTCGACGACACCCTCGGTATGCACGCGGTGACCCGGGTGAAGGTGACCCCGGCCGAAACGGCTGGCCGCGCCCTTCCATTTCTGATCTCCAGCCGTATGCTGGTCACCCAGGTGAAAATCGACGGCGTCGCGGCCGAGGTCTACCAGCAGCCGACGCTGCGCCCCGGCCCGGCCTGGAGCGGCAACGACGAAAGGTTCCTGGTGGTGCCGGCGGTTCCTCTGCAACCAGGCCATTCCTATGAATTCGAGTTCCACCACGAAGGCAACGTCATCACCGAGTCCGGCAAGGGAATGTATTTCGTGGGCGCGCGCGGAACCTGGTACCCGCACCCTCCGGTGGACCTCACGCGCTTCGATCTCACCTTCCATTTCCCCAAAGCTCTCGACCTGGTGGCTACCGGAGATGTGGTGGAGAAACACACCGGCGGCGATCGCCGCACTCTGCGCTTTCGCAGCGGCGACCCTATCCGCTTCGCCGGCTTCAACCTGGGCAGGTACCAGAGCAAATGTGTTACACGGGACGGGTTCCGCCTGGTGGTGTGCTCCAACACGCCGGACGAAGAGAACCCGGCCGGGATCAACCTGGCGGCGCCCCGCATGGAGGCCATCGCCAATGAAGTCATCGCGGCGCTCGAGTACATGACTTCGCAATACGGCCCCCCGCCCATGCACTCACTGACCGTGTCGCCCATTCCAACCGCCTTCGGGCAGGGCTTTCCGGGCCTGATTTACCTTTCCACGCTGGCCTATCTCAATCCCGAGCAGCGCCCGCGGGAGGCGCGCGCCGGCGAATTCACCGATCTCTTCTTTTCCGAGCTCATGCCCGCTCATGAAACCGCGCATCAGTGGTGGGGGAATCTGGTCTCGCCGGCGACCTCCCGCGACGACTGGCTCATGGAGGCCCTGGCCAACTATTCCGCGCTCATGTATCTCGAGCAGAAGAAGGGCCGCGAGACCCTGGACAAGATCCTCAACGACTACCGCTTGCACCTGACCGTGAAGACGCCCGACGGGCGCGAGGTGGATTCGGCCGGTCCCATCACCTGGGGCCTGCGGCTCTCCTCCTCGCAGTTTCCCAACGCGTGGCAGGTGATCACCTATGAGAAGGGCTCGTGGATTATTCACATGCTGCGAGTGCGCCTGGGCGACGACCGCTTCCGCGCGTTTCTGGCCGAGATCTGCCGCCGCTACCGTTTTCAGACACTCTCCACGGACCAGTTCCGCAAGCTGGCCGCCGAGTACCTCCCGCCCGGTTCCAAAGACCCGCACCTCGAGAACTTCTTCGACGCCTGGGTGTACGGAACGGGCATTCCGGTTCTGCGGCTGAAATACGCCATCCGCGGGAGCAGGGTCACCGGCACCGTGGAGCAGAGCGGCGTGCCCGACGATTTCAGCGCGCTGGCGCCCGTGGAGATCCGCACCGGGCCGCAAAAGACCACTCTCGAATGGGTGGAAACCGGCAGCGATCCAACCCAGTTCTCCCGCCTTCTGACGGAGAAACCGCTGGCTGTGGCGTTGCAGCCTGAAAACACTCTGGCCACAATACAAAGGTGAGATCACCCGCCTCCGGCACTCCCATGCCCGATTCCGCCCGCCCGCAGCCGTGGTGCGCGCTGCTGGTGCCGCCCGAGGTTCGCCGCAGCCTCTGGCGGCAGATTGCCGCGGCCATCGAGAATTACACGGAGGAAGTGGCGCACCGCCGGGTGACGCCGGAACTGGCCGTGGAGCGCATGCGCGAGGCGGTGGCCCGATTCGACTTCGGCGCGCCGGTGCCGCCCGAAGAGGCCATCGAGTTCGTGACCCAGGGCCTTTCCGAATTTCAAACCCACACGCCGCACCCGCGCTACTTCGGCCTGTTTAACCCGGCCCCCACCACCATGGGCGTAGCCGCCGACACGCTGGTGGCCGCCTTCAATCCGCAACTGGCGGCATGGAGCCACAGCCCGCTGGCGGTGGAGATGGAGCAGCATACCATCCGCGCGCTGGGGGCGAAGTTCGGCTACCGCGCCGAGGACACCGACGGCGCCTTCTGTTCCGGGGGCATGGAGGCCAACCACACCGCCCTGCTGACGGCCCTCACTCAGGCGTTCCCGGAGTATGCCGAAGGCGGCGCGCAGGCCATTGCCGGCCAGCCACTGCTCTATGTTTCCGCGGAGAGCCATCACTCTTTCCTGAAAGCTGCGCGGATGTGCGGCCTGGGCACTCGCGCGGTCCGGCAGATCGCCGTGGACCGGGCCCTGCGCATGCGGCCCGACGCGCTGGCGCAGGCCATTGAAACGGACCGCTCCGCCGGCGCCCGGCCCTTCCTGGTCGCGGCCACCGCGGGCACCACCAACGCCGGAGCGATCGATCCGCTGCCCCACTGCGGCCACATCGCGCGCCGATACGGCCTCTGGTACCACGTGGATGCCGCATGGGGTGGAGGGGCGGCCTTCGTGCCGGAGTTGCGCCCCCTGCTGGAAGGAATCGAGGAGGCCGACTCCATCACCTTCGACGCCCACAAATGGTTGAGCGTGCCCATGGGCGCGGGCGTCTACCTGACCCGCCATCGCGACATCCTGGACCGCACCTTCCGCATCGACACCGCCTACATGCCGCGCGAGGCGGCCGATCTGGACGTGGTGGACCCGCACCAGCACACCATGCAATGGTCGCGCCGGTTCATCGGTCTGAAGGTTTTCCTGTCGCTGGCGGTGGCCGGAGAGCAGGGATATGCGCGCGCGCTGCGCCATCAGACGGCCATGGGAAGCCTGCTGCGCACGCTGCTGGCGCAGTCGGGCTGGCGCATCGAGAACGAGTCGCCGCTGCCGGTGGTGTGTTTCACCGATCCGGGCGGCGCCGATCCGCACCAGATTGCCATGCGCGTGGTGGGTTCGGGCGAGGCATGGATCTCCACCACCGTGCTGGCGGAGTCGAAAACGGTATTGCGGGCCTGCGTCACCAATTACCGCACTACGCCGGAGGACATCTCGGCGCTGATTCAATCGTTAGGCCGGGCGCGCGCGAGCGCCTGAGCCGGGGAGGTTCTGGATGGCGATACAACGAAAGCGGGTGCCCCCGGCGGGCCGTACGCTGGTGGCCGAGTCGGTTCCGAAGGTCGAGCCGGAGCAGGTAGAACAGGCGCCCGCGGGTCCGCGAGTGACAGTGATCGTTTCCGCTTACAACCAGGCGCCCGCGTTACGCCGGTGTCTCAAAGCGCTGGAGGCGTCGGCGGAACGGCCCTCTATCGAGATGATCGTTATGGACAACGGCTCCTACGACGACACGCCCGAGGTGGAACAGGAGTTTCCGGAAGTGACCTTCCTGCGCCTGCCGAAATACTTTGGCCGCACCAAGGCGTTGAACATCGCCTCGCGCACGGCGCACGCGGATTTATTGTTCTTCCTCTCGGCCGATGTGGAAGTGGCCCCGCCGTTGGTGAACGCGCTCGCGGCGCGGCTGGAGGCCGAACCGGAAACGCTGGCCGCCGCGTGTCCGCTGCTGGTGGACGCGAGCGGCAACCAGGCGCCGGTATTCTTCCATCTTCCCAACCGCGCAGCGCTGTATCGCGTCTGGGCCAGCGGCGGCGGCCTCCAGCCCGAAGCCGTGGACCCGGCGGCGGAAATCGTCACCGTGGAATACGCGCGCTTTGAGGCGTTTATGACGACGAAGTATTTCGTGCGCGGCCTGAATTACCTGGACGAGCGCTTCGGCGAGAGCTGGGCCGACGCCGAGGTGTGCTGGCAGATCCGCCGCGGCGCGAAGAAGATTGTGGTGCTGCCGCAGGTGCAGGCCGTCCGCCACGATCCCGAAGAAGCGGCCTCGGATCGCGCGGGATCCGTGCGCGCGGTGCTGGCGTCGGATTGTGGCGTGGGCGCGGCGGCGTTTGTGGCCAAGCATGATGGCTTCTTCGCGGGACTGTTGTTCCGGCTTCGGCTCATCCTCACCGCGCTGGGCCGGACGCTGACTTTCCAGGAACCCGCCTACAATTTCTCGCTATTCACGTCGCTGGTGAGCGGGCAGAAGGTGGACGGAACCCAGACGGTGAACCTGTAGGCTGCTGTTTGTGATTGGGGCTCGTCGCGCGGCATCCTACCGCATTCGCTCGGAACGCCGGCCGTCTGGAACCTAATCAGGATCGAAGAGGCGGCGTAATCAAGAATAATTCTCCTTGTTCAGTTAGCACAGTGCTCATGCTTGCGTGATATGATCGTCCCACAAAGCGCGATTAGCAGGGTCTCGTGGACTCGCTCGATGTTGCGAGCAATCCTGGCACGACGGGGCCGTGCAGGCGTAGAGTCTGCGAGTGGAGGTGGCAAATGAGTGTTGAGGTGGGTTACCGCATCCTCCCTAGAAAGACGAATCCCCAACCGATTCCCCAAGCCGACTCGGCTCCGCTCAGTGATTACCAGAAGAAAGAGATAACGAGCTTGCACGGTTGTGCCGGTTTCGCTCTGGTTCGCAGTTTTCGTCGGGGTTTCGTATGGTAGCAGGAACCCCTATATTGGCGTCGTGGTCGCCAGTGTTTTCGTAGCCGGGTTGGTCGTGGCGATCAGGGCCAGCAAGACATCTGCGTTAGAACGCAAGAACGCTCAAGAAGAGAAGCAACGCGTCGAACGTGCCAATCAAAGTGCGATTGATAGCGCCGGCCGCGAGGCGGCAAACCTGACCTCCAGTCTGATGCGGACATACGAGTCATCCACGAAAACGGCATCCGAGCTTCCCCAGCACATCGCCCACGCTTCTAGTTGGCTGCAACGTGCCGACCTTGAATTCAAGGATAATGCGTTTGGCCCTTTCTGGGACGCCGTTGAGAATGCGGCGCGACAACTAGCAGAGTTTAATGATAAGGTCAATCAGCTGTCCAGGCTAGCCAGCGAGTATTACCGCAACTTGGATGGAAGGAATCACACATTCCCCGTTTTTCCGGCTCGCCGCGACAACATCCCGAGTCCTTCGAACGTGGCGAATGAATTACGACGCATAGTTCGAATGGGCCAGACGAATTTCCAGTTTGCCAACATATGGGAGCATCGCAGAACGCGAGAGGTACTCATTGCGGGGTTTAGAACACTAGGCGAGGCTGTGAGCAACCTCGGATCTACAATCGAGCGCTCAGTTTACGGTCTGGAGGAATCGGTTTCCTCTGATGTAGCCAGGTTGGTCCAGGAGGAGATCAAAACTCGTGAGACGCTTGAGGCCCGAACGCGACGGCGCTGAATATTGTCGAGCATCTGATTTGCTCCGCCCCTCTTCGCGCTGGCCGGCAGGGCGAGGATAACGTCGACCTTGCCCGGGCCCACTCGGCGCGAAGGCAAAGAGGGTAAGGAATGGCCGTGGCGATGGCTGCACTCCTGCAAGGTGACGCCGCGCCGCACGCTGACCTTCCGTCCCCACCTTCACCGCTCGATCCTCACCGGCACGGACAAATCGAAACCAGCCCGCTCTAACTCCTCCGCATTCCCGATCACCGCGCCGTTGATTCTGACGTTCCTGAACACCACCGGATCGACGCGCCGCCCCACAATCAGGCTCGGTTTTGTAGTCCTATAAAAAACACAATTCTCGAACAGGAAGCTCGTTAAAGGCAAATCGCCGCCGTCGATATAAATATGCCCGCCGTCGTTCTCGAACGTGCAGTTGATGAATCGAAAATCGCTCAAAGGAGCGTCTTTGCTGAATTTCGCCCCCGACGAATACCCCCGCCCCGTAAAATAAGCCGGCGTCAATTGAATCCAGATGGCGAACTTATTGTGGTTGCTGACGAAGTGGACATCCTCGAAGCGCAGGTGGTTGACAGCCGGCGCGCCGCCATATCCGATGGCCAGGCCGGCCGTATAAGTGTAATTCACAAATCCTTTCACCACAAAATCCTCGATGCCCCGCGCCGCGCCCGTCCGCGGGTCCGTGCCGCGGTAAAGGGCCCAGGTGTCGTCCATGGACATGGCGAATCCGTCTTCAATCAGGATGTGGCTGGTGGCGCTGAAGTCATAATCGTCGTCATGGTACTGCTGCTTGCGGTTGACGATCTTGATGTTATGGGTCGAGAAATTCTCGCTGCCGATGACGAACACGGTCCAATAGGCGGAGCGGAGGAGCAACAGCCCCTGGAAAGAGATGTTGCGGCAGTTATTCACCACGTAACCCCTTACCCCGGTTCCATGAGGATCTAACACTTTTCCGTCTGCGTCTCGTGCATGCCCATCCGACGTGTCGGGCTGGAAATCGTGCCACAACCTCGGATAGCCGTCCATGTCGATGGCGCCTCGCCCCATCAGGCCAGCGTTCTCGACGTGGTCAAAGATAATCAGGGCTCTCAGCGGCCTGCCTGCGGCTGTTGATGGCGCCGCGACATAATCCGCATTCCTGCTGGATCCCAGAATCAGCGCGCCCGCGTCGACGTAAAGCCTGACGTTGCTCTTCATCAACACCGTGCCCGTCAGGTAAACGCCGGTGGGAAAGAAGAGCACGCCGCCCCCGGGCCTGGCGGAGACGTCGCTGATGGCCTGATTGATTTTCGCGGTTTCGAGAGTCTTACCCGTGCTGTCGACTTTGTAGTCCTGGATGTTGACCACGTTCGCGTCGCCCAGCCGGGGAGGGTTGTTCTCGGGTGGTTCGGCAAACAGCATCAAACCGGTCGAGTAGAACATCGGCTCGTCGTTGAAAAACAAGATCAGGTAGCGTGGCCGGTCCAGGTCGAAACTGACGGTGTTGCCGCTAATCTGTGGCTCGATGCCGTAGGCGAGCGGCCGGATCTGGCACGTGCGCACCTTCCTCTCGCTAACCAGCAGGGTGACCGTAACGTGGACCTTTCCGGTCATGCCGAAACTGGCATAGTCCATCCAGTTGAACTGATCGTAGGTCAGAAAGCGATGCACAAACACAGGCTCACCGTTCACCGCCACCTGATACGATTCGCTCGGCGCCGCGCCCGGGTAAGGAGGGTAAGGAGTGACCGTGGCGAAGGCCGCAGCGGGCGCCAGCACCAAGAGCAACCCAATCGCACGTGCAGTCAACGCAGCACCTCCACCCGCACTTGCGCCCCCTCGAGATCGAGCCCGTCGATTTCCTTCCAGCGCCGGTCCGCAGTCACGGCGACGGCTCCCGCGCAGGCCGCCGTAGTGAGACAAACACAATCGCCGAGCGATAACCCGAGATCCCGGCGAGTGCCCAGCAGCCGGCCGCACTTTCCGGCTTCATCCAGGCGCGGCTCCGTGCTCAAATGCAGCTCGCCCAGTAACGCTTCGGCACGTTCCGGCGGCACGCCACAGCGCACCAGCTTGCCAATCACCTCCGCCACGTTCACGGTATGCATCACGCAGCGGTCCAGAATCTCCAGCACTCTCGCGTTGCCCGGCTCGCTCTGCAGCATCGCCAATAGCGCCGAGGCATCCAGAACGAACTCCTTCTCCATCAACGCGCGTTCTCCCGTTCGGCTTCGGCGCGCCGCTCGGCAATCAACTCATCCGCCAGCGCCCGGTCCGGCCGGACGTATTCCCGCAATTCGCCCTGCACCCTCGCCAACGCCTGTGCCCGCGATGTAACCTGCAGTTGCCCGGACTCTTCCACCCTCACGATCACCGCAGAGCCCTCCGTGAGGCCGAGCCGGTGGCGTACTGCGGCAGGAATCAGAATCCGTCCAGATTTCTCCATTCGTGACATGTACGTTTCCATAACGGCATGATAGCATGATACGTCAGAGTTGTCAAAACTGCCGTAATCTACCTGGCTGCCGCCTCGCCCAATGGCTTACGATCACAATGTGGGGTCCCCGATGACGGAAGCCGATGCTGTGCGGGCGCGCTACGTACGGCGGTCCGCGGCGACCGATCCCGCCCTCTCGTTGTTCCTCGAAGAGCGCGAGCGGGCCGTGCGGCGCTGGCTGAAGGAAACCGGCATCCGCCCCGCGACACCGCGCGTTCTGGAGATCGGTTGCGGCGTCGGCGGCAATCTGCTCGATCTGATCCGGCTCGGCTTCACCCCATCAAATCTCACCGGCGTGGAACTTCAGCAGGATCGGCTCGAAGAGTCGCAGCGGCGCCTGCCAGCGGGAGTCCAACTGATCCCCGGCGATGCTCTCGACATCGGGTTCGAGCCCGGCG
>CAYVPZ010000044.1:0-13576 GCA_964453955.1 uncultured Solibacteraceae bacterium
GCAAGAAGCAGGGCGGCGAGCTGGTTCCCAATCTCACCAAGGACGATTTCACGGTGCTCGAAGATGGCAAGGAACAGGTCGTCTCGCAATTCTCCCGGGAGACCGATCTGCCGATGAAGCTCGGCCTGCTCATCGACGTCAGCCGCAGCCAGACGCGCCTGATGGGCGACGAGCGCGACGCGGCATCGAAGTTCATCTCCAGCGTCCTGCGCCCCAAAGACGAGGCGTTTCTGCTCTCCTTCGGCCGCGACACCACGCTCGAGCAGGACTTCACGGAGTCCGCGCAAACCATGGAGGCCGCCCTGAAGCGCGTGAAAATCGACGGCGGGGAGCAGCAGGGCGGCGGCGGGCGCGGCGGCGGGGGTGGAGGATACCCGGGCGGGGGCGGCGGTGGCGTGGGTTTTCCAGGCGGTGGTGTTGGCTTTCCGGGTGGCGGTGGTGGCAGGCGCGGCGGGCGCGGCGGCCAGGGGCAGAGCGGTCACCACGGAGGCACCAAGCTGTACGACGCGATTTATCTGGCTTCCGACGAAGAGCTGTCCCACAAAACCGGCCGGAAAGCCCTGCTGCTCATCACCGACGGCAACGATCGCGGGAGCCACTACACGCGCGGTCAGGCCATCGAGGCCGCCCAGCGCGCCGACGCCATCATCTACAGCATCTACTATGCGGATACCGGCGAGCAGCGCTTCGGGCAACGGGGAGACGAGAGCGGCGCCGGTCTGGACGGACTCAAGCACATGTCGAACGAGACCGGCGGCCGGGCGTTCACCGTGGACAAAAAGCACCCGCTGCAACAGGCGTTCACGGACATTCAGGAAGAGATGCGCAGCCAGTACGCCATTGCCTGGAAGCCGGTGAATCCCGCACAAAATGGCGATTATCGCGAAATCGAGGTGCGTCCGAAGAACGCCGATTACGTGGTACAGGCGCGCAAGGGGTACTACGCCGGTACCGGCAAGAGCTCCTGAGCGCGGGGCTAAACGATAATCTGGCTGGTCCCGGTGGAATCCAACCCCGCCGGCCCAAAGGCGCCCGTGCTCTCCATGGTCTGAATGATGGCCAGAGCCGGATTGGTGGAGAGCGTCGCGGCCGATTGCGGGGGGTTGCCGCCAGCGGCGGAGGACGTCGAGGTCTCCGGGGCGGCATATGCCGCGATCAACTGATTGACCAGGCTGGAGAGATCGGTTCCCGCTCCGGACGGCGTCGAGCCCGTGGAAGCGATCTGCATAACCCCAACCGCCACGGAATCCGACAGCAGGGCGTTGAGATCGCCGTTCTTTTGCAGCGCGGTAAGTTCCTGCTGTGCGCTTACGCCACCGGTTGGCGAAGTCGAAGTGGCAGCGGACGACGCCGGCGCAGTCAGAGAGCTAATCAGACTCGATGGATCGAACGAGCCCAGTCCATTGACGGCAGAGCTCATAAAGTGCTCCTTCAGATCATCGAATCGGTCGGAATTCTGGCGGCGATATGAGAAGAAAGTACCGTTTTGGGGCCGAATTATTCGGTCAGGCCAGCGGATTCTTCCAGCGCAGGCCGGAGAATCTCGCGAAGTCGGTGTCGGTGGTATGCAGGATGGCCTGGTATTCGATGGCCAGCGCGGCAAGGTGCGCGTCCGTTGTCAGATTGGCCGCGGTGCCCAGCTCGTTGAGCAGGCCGAATAAAATGCCCGCGTGCGTGGAACCGGCCTGCACCACCTGCACCTGCGGCCTTTCCAGCCATGACTGAACAATGCCCGTCGCCCTGGGGACAGGCATGGGATTTTCAAAAACCCGCGCGTTCGTGATCAGCCGCAGAAAGCCGAGGCATGCCGCCCAGGCCAGACCCACCGGCTCGGTCCCCGACAAGGTGCTCCCCCACCACCCCCGGGCGCGCTCGTGAAGCCTTGATCGCTGGTCGTAGGCATAGATGAGAAGGTTGACGTCCGGGATGATCATCGTTCCTGCCGCAGTTTTTCCGCCGCGGCATCGGCATCCAGCTCGTCCACAAGCTGGTTGAAGCGCCGGGCGTCGACGCCCGGCCGCAAGCCGCACGGATACGCCTCTACCACGAAGGGTTCCGCCGCGTAAGTGACCGGAGCCTCGCCCAGACCCGCGCGGATCACCTGGTTCAGCACCGCCTTAAACGGTTGGCACCGGCGGTGCGCAAGTTCCCGGAGCTTCCCGGCAACATCGTCATCGAGGGTGGCGGTTGTCCTCACCGAAACATCATGATGCTTTCGCATTATGATGTCAAGATGCTGACTCCGCCTACTTTCCCGCTTCCAGCCGCGCGGCCAGAATCTCGGGCAGACCGGCGGCGAGGATCTTCCTTTGTGTGGCGCGAAAATCGTAGGAGGTTCGGCAGAAGGTCACCAGGCGCTGGTCGGGGTCCCAGAGTATCCAGGCCGCCCGCGGGTCGTTATCGCGCGGCTGACCCACCGAACCCGGGTTGATCAGCCAGGGCTGACCGGCATGGAGCGGCACCGTAACCGGGGTGGTCAACGACCGCTCGGCGATTCTCTGCACGCCGTCCCCGCGGCACAAGAACCCGCCCTGCAAATGAGTATGGCCAAAAACCCAGATACGGCTCTCCAGGTAGGGGCAAATCTGCTCCACATCCAGCTCCGACACCAGATACTCGTCCTCGTCGAGCGGGGACCCGTGCACCAAAATGAGGCCGGCTTCCTCAATGGGCCCCTGGGGCAGCCCGCGCAGCCACTCGATGTTGGGGAGGGCCATGTTCTCCATGGTCCACAGCGCGGACACGCGGGCCACGGGATTGAACCATTCCAGGTCTTCGAGGCCGGCGCACACCTTATCGTGGTTGCCGCGAATGACCACGTCCACGTTCTGGCGGGCCCACGCCGTCACCGCATCGGGGTCGGCGCCGTAGCCGACCATGTCCCCGCAGCACAGAATCCGATCGTAACGTCCCTTCGCGTCGGCCAGCACCGCCTCCAGCGCTTCGAGGTTGGCGTGAATATCGCTGAGGATCAGGTGGCGCACAAGCGTATCAGGGAGACCTCCGGGGGGACGCCCAGGCGGATCGGCAAACCCACCGTGCCGAGGCCCGTTGAAACGTATCCAACCGTACGGCCGATCCTGTACAAGCCTCGCACATAGGGAGTGAAGTAGCGCGCCGGCGAGATATTGTGATGCAGGATCTCCACGGCGATCTGTCCCCCGTGGGTGTGCCCGCCGATGGTGAGATCCCAGCCCTGTCGGGCGGCCACCGGGAGGACGTCGGGGTTGTGCGACAACAGGACATTCAGGCATCCCGGCGCCATCAGACGCTCGGCGCCCGACAGATAGACGGTGTGCAACGGCTGGTAGTCGACGCCGGCCAGGTTCAACACGGCATCGCCAAAGCGCAGCGCCGCCGCCTGGTGGCGGAGAAAGCGGACGCCTCCCCGGGCCGACTGGGCGGTGGTGTAGTCCTCCGTGTGCGCATACACTTCGTGGTTGCCAATGCAACCGAAAACCCCGCTCTCGGCGCGCAGCCGCACGATCTGCCGGATGCAGGCGTCCAGCGGATCGCCAGGGCGCGAAATCAAGTCGCCGGTGACCAGCGCGATGTGCGGCCGGGTTTCGTTGGCCATGTCGATGGCCCGCGCCAACTGCTTCTCGCTCAGGAACGGGCTCAAATGGATGTCCGACACCTGCACGATCCGCAGGCCGTCCAGGTCGCGGGGCAGGCCTTCGACCGGCACGCGAACCTCACTGAGACGGAAATCGGCGCGGTGCAGGATTCCGAACGCCGTCACCAACGCGGGCGTGGAAAGAATCGCCGCGCTGGCCATGCGAAACGCCTCCCGCCGGTCTTCGCGGTAGGGCACGCGCCGCAGCGCCGCGCCGAGCACCACCATCCCGATGACGCATAAACCGGTAATCAGCGCGCCGCCCTGTACCCAGGTAACAATCAGCACCGGGAACCGCAGGTAGACTCGGCCGAACAGCATCAGATATCCGCTGGCATAGGCCACCAGGCAGATTGCGGTGAAGACATAGATCGCCGCCCGCCCCCAACCGCGCTTTACGAGGCTTCTGGCCCACCACGCCAGCACCAGTTGCGCGACGATGCAGGTCAGCAGAAAAGCCAGATCGGGAAAAACGTGGAAGTCACGCGGCATGAAGGCTCAGACTTCGATTCTACCGTGCCCGTCCCTCATCCTCGCCGTGACGGCCAGGATACAATTCGAGCAATGTCATTAGTCGTGGTCGGTTCGGTCGCTTATGACTCGGTGGAGACGCCGCACGGCCGCGTGGACCGCATCCTGGGCGGCGCGGCAACTTACATCTCGCTGGCGGCGAGCTATTTTACTCAGGTAGCCGTGGTAGCGGTGGTGGGCGAGGACTTCGCCCAGGAAGACTTCGACCTGCTGGCTTCGCGCGCCGATCTGGAAGGGCTGGAACGGGTCCCCGGAAAAACCTTCTTCTGGTCCGGCGTTTATTCCGCGGACATGAACGACCGCACCACGCTGCGCACCGACCTCAACGTGTTCGCCGATTTCAACCCGAAGCTGCCCGCCAGCTACCGTTCGCGGCCCTGCCTGGTGCTGGGCAACATCCAGCCGGCGTTGCAGCGCGGCGTGCGCGAGCAGATGAACGGCGTGCGCCTGGTGGGCGGCGACACCATGAACTACTGGATCAAGGACTATCGCGACGAGTTGCTCGAGACCATCCGTGACTGGGATTTTCTGCTGATTAACGACAGCGAGGCGCGGATGCTCTCGGGCGAAAACCATCTCCGCCGGGCTGCGCAGGCCATCCTGGACATGGGCCCGAACACTCTGGTCATCAAACGCGGCGAGTATGGAGCCATGCTGTTCCGGCGCGATTCGTATTTCGTGGTGCCGGGATACCTGCTGGAAACGGTCTTCGACCCCACCGGCGCCGGCGACTGTTTTGCTGGAGGTTTCATCGGCTATCTGGCCGAGCGGGGCGTCGATTTGAAAAACGGCAAAGCCAACCGGCGCGACCTGAGCCGGGCGGTGATCTACGGCTCGGTGATGGGCAGCTTCTGTTGCGAAGAATTCGGCGTGGACCGCTTCCGCACGCTCACCCGCGACGACATTGAAAAACGCTTCCGCGAGTTCCGTGACTTCACGGAGTTCTGAGACGGCGCTGGCTTGCGGCGCACTGGCGCTGCTGAGCGCCGCGTTCGTGGCGCTGACCTCGGCCAACGGCTGGACCCTGTGGTACGGCGACGCCCAGGCGCACGTGAACATCGCTCGCCGGGTGATGGACTCGCGCACGCCGGGCATCTATCAGATGGGCACCGTGTGGCTGCCGCTGCCGCACGCGCTGATGTTGCCGCTGGTGGGGAACGACTGGCTGTGGCGCACCGGCCTGGCCGGGGCCATCCCCGCGGCGGCGTGTTTCGTCCTGGCTGGCGTGCTTCTATTCGCCACGGTGCGGCGCGTTTTCGCGAGCTCGGCGGCCGGGTGGTCGTGTCTGGCCGTGTTCGCGTTCAATCCGAACCTGCTCTACCTGCAGGCGACGCCCATGACCGAACCGGTGTTCCTGGCGGCCCTCGCGGCGCTGCTCTATGCGACAGTGCGCTTCGCCGAATCGGATTCCTCCGGCTGGGCGGCCGCCGCGGGCGTGGCCGGCGCGGCGGCGTCGCTCACGCGCTACGAAGGATGGTTTCTTCTGCCCTTCGCCGCTTTGTTCGTCTTTGGCAGAGCGAAATCGCACCGTCTTGGCAAGGCCGCCCTGTTTTCCGCGATTGCCTGTGCCGGGCCGTTGTATTGGCTCGCCCACAACTGGTATTTCTTCGGAAATGCGCTGGAGTTTTACAACGGTCCGTGGTCGGCGCAGGCGATTTACCAGCGCGCTTTGCGCGCCGGCCTGCCGCGGTACCCGGGAGATCGCAATTGGGCCACCGCCGTGGCGTATTTCCGCGCGGCCGCGGTGACCGCAGCCGGACTCACCCCGTTCGTCGTCGCCGTGCCTGGTTTGCTGGTGGCGTTGTGGCGCCGCGCGTGGTGGCCGTTGTCGTTTCTCGCGCTGACGCCGCTGTTCTACCTGTGGAGCATGCATTCGGGAAGCGTGCCCATCTACATTCCTTCGCTGTGGCCGCACTCGTACTACAACACGCGATATGCGCTGGCGGTGCTGCCGCTGTTGGCATTCGCGGCCGGAGCCGCGGTGTTGCTGGCACCGCCGGGCCGGCTCCGGCGCATCGCGGCGCTCGCCGTGGCAGTAGCCGCGCTCACCCCGTGGCTGCTCCATTTCACACCCGGCGCCTGGGTCTGCTGGAAGGAATCCGAGGTGAACTCTGTGGCGCGGCGGGCGTGGACCGCGCAGGCCGCCGGCGCGCTCGCGCACGACTACCGCGGCGGCGGAATTGTGGCGTGTTTCGGCGATCTCACGGGCATTTTCGCGCGCGCGGGCATCCCCCTGCGCGAGACGCTGCACGAGGGCAATGTTCCCGCGTGGGATGGCGCAATGGCGCGTCCGGACCTGATGCTGCACGAGGAGTGGGCCGTCGCCGTGAAGGGCGATTCCGTCTACCGGGCCGTGGGCGCTTCGCCGCGCTACGCCCTGGTGCATGCTATAAACGTGCCAGGCGCTCCCACCGTCTACATCTGGCGGCGCAACTGAAATGTACGTACCGTTTACCAAGGCCCATGGCGCCGGCAACGACTTCCTGCTGACGTGGACCGAGGATGCGCCCGCTCGCGATCTTCCCGCCGTGGCCCGGGCCATCTGCGCGCGGCACACCGGCGTGGGCGCCGATGGCTGGATGCTGGTGGACGCGGGGACACACGCCATTCGCCTCTTCAACGCGGACGGCAGCGAACCGGAGATCTCCGGCAACGGCACGCGCTGCGCGGCGGCGCTGCTGTACAACTCGGGCAAGGCTTCCGGCGACGCCGTTCGGATTCGCACCGGCGCGGGCGTGAAGGAGCTGCGGCTGCTGGAGTGGAGCGGCCGGCTCTATACTTTCGAGATGAACATGGGCGTGCCGCGCGGCGAGGAGGTTCGGCAGATTCCGACCGCTTGCGGCACGGTGGAGGCCACGCTGCTGGACGTGGGCAATCCACAGGCGGCGATCGTCTGCGCGGAGTTCCCGGCGAACTGGCGCGACCTGGGGGCGGCGATCGAGAGCCACCCGATGTTCCCCCACCGCACTAACGTGTCGTTCGTGCGCGTGGTGGACGAGCACACCATCGAGGTTGTCTTCTACGAGCGCGGCGTGGGCGAGACGATGAGCTCGGGAACGGGCTCCACGGGGGGGGCGGCGGCGGCGATTCTGCGCGGCCTGGCGAAGAGCCCGGTGCGGGTTGTCACACCCGCGGGCGATCTGCACTTTCGCTGGAGTGACTCGGCCTGGCTCACCGGCCCGGCGGAAATCGTCGCGACGGGGGAATACCTGGTGCCATGAAAAACAAACGGAAAGCAGCTCGTGCTTGGACGCGAAGGTTTCTGGGATTTCGGACCACTCTTTCACTATAACGAGGTGATTGCGGTTGGGCCTGTGGCGGTGGGATCGCAAATCGACCGCATTTCTGGTCACTCCATCTGGTGATGCCTGCACACAGCCGGCCAAGGTGGAAGAGAACAAGGTCGCGGCGCGGCAATCCATCGCTGACCTTCGAGTCTTCGTCGGAGGTCCGGTTCCAGTAGCAGTTCACCGCAGCGCCGCCACGCCGCGCAGCACGTTCAGAATCTGCCCGCCCATGAGCAGGCCGATGCGCGGGTCCACCGCCAGCATGGCCGCGGCCGGCCATTTCCGCCCTTCCGCCAGCCCGTCCAGCGCGCATAACAGCAGCAGCGGCGTCAGCGTCCGGCCAAACGCATACACGTCGGTCCATGCATCGCCGGGCGCGAGCGCCAGCGCCAGCAGCGCAAACAAATAGATGGCCATGGTCGTAGGCGTCAGCGCGCGGCGAAACGCTCTGAGAAATGCCCACAGCAACGCTGCGGCCACGCCGGCCAGCGCGAGCAGATCCAGCGCGGAGGCCAGAATCCGGATGGCGGGTGAAGCCGCAACGGAGACCGGGTGAATCACGCGGCTCAGCAACCCCGACAACGGCACCGCAGTGAGGAACTCCAGGGCCGCCGGCGTCGTGTGCAGGTTCACAAAAACGTACCAGGCGGCGGCCGGCGCCACGGCGGTGGCAAACAGCGCGGCGTCGCGGAAACGCCGCTCCAGCACCAGCCAGAGAACGCAGGCGGCAATCAGCAACAGGCCCGTTTCGCGCGCCAGTGCGGCGGCCACCAGCACCGCGTAGAGCCGGGCGGGATGCCACTCGCGCACGTACAGCGCAAACCCGGCGCAGCAGGCAGCGAGCGCTACATCCACGGTGAGACGGTCGATGGAAACCAGCACCGCGGGTACGAGGGCGAACGAAAGGCCCAGCCAGGGGCCGTATCCGAGCAGAACGCCAAAGCGGCCCAGCCAGTACGCGCCCAGCAGAACGAAACCCAGCACCACGCCCATGTACGCGGCGTCCACCGCGCCGTCCTGGCCTCCGGCCAGCAGGAAAGCGAGCGCGGGCACGAGAATGCGGCGATAGCGCAGCCGCGGAGCATCGATGTTGTGGGCGAAGCCGCGGCGGAAGAACGGATCGTGGGCGATGTAGTGATACGCCTGGCCGTCGTAGCCCATGCTGTTCGGAAAGACGTAGATTTTTTCGGATGCCAGGGCCGCGGGCGGCGGCAGGTACAGGGCGCCCGTGCAAAACAGACCGGTCCAGTTTCCGGCGTACGTGTAGCGAACGGTCAACGCCTGCCAGAGGAGCAGGGACAACGCGCAGGCCAGAGCGAAAACGGCGCAGCGCGCGCGCGGCGAGATCTGCGGCACGGGTGCAGTATACTATAGCCTCGCCGCTGTAATCATGTCGCTGTTCCGAATCGCCCTCAAGAACATCCTCCGACGCCGCCTGCGGACCGCGCTTACCTTGTGCGGGGTCGCCGTGGGCATCGCAGCTTTCGTGGCTTTGGTGGGCTTCTCGAGGTCGTTCGAGAGGGAGTGGCTCAGGGCCTACCAGAGCGCGGGCACCGATATCGCGGTAGTCCAGAAGACCTTCCTGAACACCTCCGTGGACATGAGCGTGGGAGCGACGCTGCGCGCGCTGCCGGAGGTGGCCGACGCCGTTCCCATGATCCTGAACATGATGGATCTGACGCCCGAAGTGAACGCTTTGGTGTACGCGTGGCCGGCGAATTGTTATGAAATGGATGCGCTCACGATTCTGCACGGGCGGCGGTTTCAGGACGACCAGTTGGAGGTCATGCTGGGCGAAGTGCTGGCCGACAATCTCGGGAAAAAGGTGGGCGACACGCTCGAACTGCAGGGCACGCCGTTTCGCGTGGTGGCAGTGTTTCGCGGCGGCTCCGCCTTCGAGACCGGCGCCGCGTTGTTGCCGCTCGGCCAATTGCAGAAACTGGCCGACCTCGGAAACAAAGTCAGCGCCTTTCACGTTCATCTGCGCCCCGCGCCCGCCGGGGAGTCCGAACAGCAGCACGTCCAGCAGGCGCGCGCGAGTATTGAAACGGCGCTGCCAGGTTTGAAAGCCGTTCCCGCGGGGGAGAGGGCGCAGAACAATCAACTGGCCACGCTGGCGCGCTCCACCGCCTGGGGCACGTCTCTGATCGCTCTGCTGATTGGCGCGCTGGGCATCGCCAACACCATGGCCATGTCCGTGTTCGAGCGGACCAGGGAGATCGGGGTGTTGCGGGCGCTGGGCTGGCGGCGCTGGCGCGTGATGACGCTGATCCTGATGGAGGCCGCGGTGCTGGGGTTTGCCGGTGGCGTGCTGGGGATACTGGGAGGTCTGGCGGGGCTGCGCATGCTTTCCGTGCTTCCGGCCACCGCTAACATTGCCCAGGCCTCGATTCCATTTGGGCACGCGGTGGAGGCGCTGTCGATCGCGGTGCTGATTGGCCTCGTGGCCGGTCTGGTGCCTGCCCTGCGTGGCGCGCGCCTGTCTCCCGTGGAGGCGCTGCGCTATGAGTGAATGGCTGCTGGAGGCGAGGGCGCTCACAAGGAGCTACGAGGACGATCGCATTCAGGCCCTGCGCGGCGTCGACCTGCAAGTGCGGGCCGGCGAGTTCCTGTCCATCAGCGGACCGAGCGGGAGCGGGAAATCGACTCTGCTGCAGTTGCTGGGCGGGTTGGACCGGCCCAGCAGCGGCGAAATCTTCTTCAAGGGCCGGAGTTTTTCCGATTCCTTCGACCTCGATGCGTACCGCGCCCGGCAGGTCGGTTTCGTGTTCCAGGCGTTCCATCTGCTGCCCACGCTGCGGGTGGTGGAGAACGTACAGATTCCCATGTTCGAGGGCTCGCTGAACGGGCGCCAGCGCCGGGAAAAAGCCGAGACGCTGCTGGTGGAAATGGGGCTGGGGCACCGGCTGCAGCAGCACCCCAACCAGTTGTCGGCGGGAGAGCGCCAGCGGGTGGCGATCGCGCGCAGCCTGGCCAACGACCCGGCGATTCTGCTTGCCGACGAGCCCACCGGCAACCTGGACACGGAAAACTCGGCCAGGATCATGGCCATCCTGGCAGGAATTCAGGCCAGCAGAAACACGACCCTGATCGTGGTGACGCACGAGCTGGAGATCGCGCGCTCGGCCGGGCGCAACGTCCACATCCGCGATGGCCGCATATGTCCGCAGTGAAGTCGAATTCCGCCGCGCTCTGGCCCCCGTTTTGCCTGGTGATGCTGCTCGCTCCATCGCTATTAGCGCAGCAGGCGAAGCCCGTCACCATACAGGAACTGCTGACCCGCGTGCTCGCACTCCGCGACGCCACCGATTTCAAGGCGAGCGGGCGCCTGGTGCGCGTGTCCGCCTCGGGCGAGCGCCGCTCGTATCAGATTTCGCTCAGAGCCCGCGCGTTCGACGATGTGCTGAAAATATTCTGCGAGGTGACGGACCCGCCTCCGGCCCGCGTGCGCCTGCTGTTAGAGAGCCATCGGAGCGGCCGCTCCACCGTCCGTCTGGGTCACGGCGGGGACCCGGCTCCGCGGGAATTGCCTTCCCAGAACTGGGGCGATGCGCTTCTGGACACGGACTTTTCCTATGAGGACCTGATGGAGAATCACTTCCTCTGGCGCGGCCAGACGCTGGTGAGCGAGACCACCTATGGGGCCCGAGCCTGCTATCTGGTCCGCAGCGAGCCGGGCCCGGCGGACCGGTCGCACTACTCGGCGGTAACCTCCTGGCTGGACAAAGCGGTCTATTATCCAGTGCATGTCGAAAAGACGGTGAAAGGCTCGGGGAGCGTGAAGGAGTTCGTCTATTACGGATTGCGTGAGTCGAAAGGGATATGGTCAGCCAGCCAGATTGAGTGTAAAACGCGGGGCCGGGAAGGATCGACGCTGTTGATTATCACCCGAGGGTCCGAGAAAGCCCGCGTGGCCGCCAACGATTTCGATCCCGCTTTGCTGACCCGGTGAACGTGGCGCTCATTGCATGGATAACGCTGAGTCTTTCCGCGTTGATCGTGGCGGGCGTGGTGTATCAGTGGGTGGGCCAGCGGCGCGATGCGCGGCGGTGGCCGCCTCCCGGCCGCATGGTGAGCATTGGCGACGGCCGGAAGGTTCATTTTTATGCGCTGGGCGACGGCGCTCCCGCCGTGGTCCTCGAAGCCGGCATCTCGGCCACCAGCCTGAACTGGCGCGGCCTGCAACAGACCATCGCCCCGCTGACGCGCGTGCTGGCGTACGATCGCGGCGGACTCGGCTGGAGCGATCCCGGCGGCACGCCGCGCACGGCGTCCAATCTCGCGGTGGAGCTGCACTCGGCGCTACGGGCGGCCGGCGTGGAGGCGCCGTATGTCCTGGTGGGCCATTCCTTCGGCGGCCTGGTGGTGCGCCGCTTCGCATCGCTGTATCCGGGGGAAGTGGCCGGGCTTGTGCTGGTGGACGCGCTGCCGCCGGAGGAGTGGTCGCCCCTGTCGGAACGTCACCGGCGCATGCTGGCGATCGGCACACGGCTGGCGCGGCGGGGAGCGTTTCTGGCGCGCATCGGGCTGGTGCGCCTGGCCGTGCGGTTGTTACTGGCCGGATCCAGACGGCTGCCGCAGGCTATCGGCAGGTGCACCGGCGGTCACGGCGCCACGGTCATCAACCGGATCGCCGGTGAAGTGGGCAAGATGCCTCGCGAGGTGTGGCCCATGGTGGCTGCGCACTGGTCGAACCCGCGGTCTTTTCTGGCCATGGCCGCGCACTTCGAGGCTCTGCCGGCGAGCGCCGAGGAAGTGCGCGCCGCGGCCCCGGCCAACGGAATACCGGTGACCGTTCTGACGGCCGGAAAAAACCCGCCAGTCCCCGAGGAAGCGATTCGCGCCATTGGGCACAACGTCCGCCATGTGGTGGCGAGGGAAAGCGGGCACTGGATTCATCTGGACCAGCCGGATCTGGTTGCAGAAGCGGTCCTCGAAATGGTGGAAGCGGCGCGGCAGGCGAAAACGGTGTGAGAGTATTGGCGGCGCGCCGGGACTAGCGCAGTGGGTCATGAATTGTCCACACTGCGGCAGCGCGGATCTGCGCCACTCCGAGAAGATCGCCTGGAGCGATGTGCCTCACCGCGCCATGGGCCGCCGCCCGTGGCGCTGCCGCGAGTGCCGGCGGCGTTTTTACGCCGCGCCCAATGATGAAACGCCCGCGGCCCGGCCCCGCAAGCCCTCCAAACAGAGAAGCATCAATGGCTCCCGGCGCAGGCGCAGGCGCGCGATCGAGGCAGGTGTCCTCGGTCTGCTGCTGCTCATTTTCCTCCTGTTCCTGCGCTACCTGACCCGGGAACCGGCTGCCGAGGACTCCGGCCAGGTTCGCGGTGCGCAAGTCTGCTCACTGGTTTGACCAGACGGAGAGTTCATTTCCGCTGGGGTCGGTGAAATGGAAGCGGCGCCCGCCTGGGAACGAGAAGATCTCTTTCACGATGACGCCCCCGGCCGCCTTCACCTTCGCCTCCATGCCGGCGAGATCGGCCGCGTAGAGCACCACCAGCGGGCCGCCGCGTTTGACGTCGCCGGTTCGGGCGAAGCCCCCGGCCAGCCGGCCGTCTTCAAAGCTGGTGTAATCGGGTCCGTAGTCGGTGAACTTCCAGCCGAACACGCCCGCGTAGAATTCCTTCGTCGCGGCGATGTCGCCAGCGCCGAATTCGATGTAATCCATCTGGCCGTCGTTTGGTTTGGTTGCCATGGTACCGAGTATGTTCGAGTGCTACTGACAGCGTAGTGTCAGCAGTGTTTACCATGGAAGTACATGGCCAGAATTCAGCGCGCGCTGCTCAGCGTGACCGACAAGACCGGTGTGGTCGAATTTGCGCAGTCTCTCCATCGGCTCGGAGTGGAGCTGATCTCCACGGGCGGCACGGCCCGTGCCATCGAGGCCGCGGGCGTTCCGGTGCGCGAGGTGGCGGAGGTGACCGGCTTCCCGGAGATGCTGGACGGAAGGGTGAAGACCATCCATCCGCGCGTGGCCGGCGGGGTGCTCGCCAGGCGCGGCAAGCCCGAACACCTGGTGGCGCTGGCCGAGCACGGAATCCCGCTCATCGATATGGTGGTGGTGAACCTCTACCAGTTCGAGAAGGTGGCGGCGAAGGCGGGCGCGGGCTTCGAGGAGCTGATCGAGAATATCGACATC
>CAYVPZ010000045.1:0-13487 GCA_964453955.1 uncultured Solibacteraceae bacterium
GGGCACGCCGGTGACCCTGACGTGGAGCACCGGCAACGATTCGTACGACTTCATCGACAAACTCGGCGGGGTGCACGGTACCAGCGTGACCACCACGCCAGCCGCAACCACGACGTATACACTGAACGCAACGAACCAGTATGGACGATCGACGGCGCAGGTTACCGTGACGGTGAAGTAGGCTGGCAGGCAGACGCAGGCGAAAACGCCTGCTCCACTCCGAGACGGATGCTTTGCAGCGCTTGTGGAGCAGTCCTTTGGCCTGTGCGCGGTAGAATAAAGAGCAATGCCGATTTACGAATATAGCTGCGAGGATTGCGGGACGAAATTCGAGAAGCTGGTCCGGCGCCAGGGCGATGAAGTGCTGTGCCCTTCCTGCGGGCAGGCGCACTTGAAAACCGAGCTGTCCACGTTTGCCGCGCACGCAGGCGGGGCGAAGAGCAAGGGCTCCGATCTGCCGCCGTGCGCCGGCGGCATGTGCCCCACGCCGGGGCTTTGTGGGATGAATTAGCTCGCGGGCGGCGGCGGTCCATCGTGCGCGGCTCTCTGCACCACGATGGTGAAGTGCGCGGCCATCGCCGCGATGGCGCCCACGGCGGCCAGCACCGGCGCCACGATGACGCCCACGGCCGCCAGGGTCACGGGGATCTCCAGAAACGTGTGCCCCTTATCGTCCCTGATGATAACGCGCTGCACGTTGCCTTCGTGAATCAGGTGGCGGACCTTCTCCACCAGTTCACGGCCCTGCACCTTGAATTCTTCGTAGAGGTTTTCCATCGCCATCGGGAGTGTAACATGATTCGGGAGGAGTCATGAAGCTTGCGCGGTCGTGCGCGGCGGCGGCCGGACTGTTGCTGCTTGTCGCCGGCGTCTACTGGAAACTGGCGCTTCCCGGCTTTGTCTGGTTCGACCACTACGACCTGTGCCAGCTCGAGATTCCGCGCCTCGAGTTCCTGGCGCGCAGCATGCACGCGGGGCACTTTCCGCTGTGGGACCCGCACCTGTGGGGCGGCCTGCCGGTGCTCGGCTCGGCACAACCCGGACCGGTTTATCCGCTGAATCTCCTGTTTCTCGCGTTGCCTTTGCGGGACGGGGCGATTGCGCTGGCTACGCTGAACTGGTGGTTCATCGCGGTGCACATGGTGGCCGCGTATGGCTGCTATCTGTTGTGCCGCGGCCTGGGCTCATCGCGCATCGCGTCGATGCTGGGCGGCGTGGCGTTTTCGTGCGCCGGGTACTTTGGCAGCGTGCCGTGGCTGGACAATGCGAACGGGGCGTCAGTCGCTCCGCTGATCGTTCTGTTCGCCATGCGCATCTGGAGCGGTTGCAGGGGGTTGCGCAACGCGGCGCTGCTGGGACTGTTTTTGGGATTGAGCTGGCTTTCCGGGCACCATGAAACACCGCTGATCATTTCGTACGCAGTGCTGCTGTTCACCGTCGCGCTGGTGCTGTGGCGGCGGCGTTTCAATGTGCCGATGCTGGCCCGTATCGCCCTCGCATTTGTGATCGCGGGCGCGATCGGCGCCGTCCAGATTCTGCCGCTATATGAATTCGGCCGCCTGGCAAAGCGCTGGGTGGGAACGCCGCAGCCGATCGGCTGGCAGGACAAGGTTCCTTATTCCGTACATCAGCAATACTCGCTGTCCTGGAAGGGCGTGCTGGGGCTTGTCGTTCCCACTCCCACAGCGGAAGCGCACACCACTGTTTTCGTGGGCGTAGCCATCGTGACGCTGGCGTCTCTGGGGCTCGTCTATGGCTGGCGGAATCGCCCCGTTCGTTATGTCGCCCTGCTCGGCGCTGCCGGGTTGCTGTACTCGCTGGGAGGGAACACGCCGCTGCATCGCCTGGCGTACGCGGTGCTCCCGATGCTGGACAAGGCCCGCACGCCGGTGCGCGGCATGTTCCTGGTGGGCCTCGCGCTGGCGGTGCTGGCGGCGTGTGGCGCCGACGTGCTGCTGGAACGCCGGCTCTCACTGCGCTTCGCGGCGCCACTGCTGATTGCGGTGGGCGCGTTGTTCGCCGCGCTGCACTGGACCGGGTGGCTCACGCCAATGTATCCCGCCGTGCCCACGCACTACTTTGCGAAGGGAGTGGCGGCGCTGGCCGTGCTCATCGCTCTGTCGTCCTGGCGCACCGGTAATCGGGTGGTCCGCGGGCTTGCACTCACGCTCGCCGTGCTGGTGGAAGTGAGCACCGTGGCCGCGTTTCGCGTGACGCCGCTCGCGCCCGGCCACACTGTGTGCGCGGCATCCATGCTGGACCATCAGGACCTGGTCGCACAGTTGCGCAGCGCGGTGGGCGATGGTCGCATCACGGTGGACTGGAACGATCTCATGTTCAATCCCGGAGATCAGTACGGGTTCGATCAACTGCAATCGTTCGTCGCGGGCGTTCCCGCCAACATGCTTCAGTTGATCCTGCAGAATCCGCGAGCACAGCAGTTGATGGGGGTGACCCTGCACCTGGGGCGAAACGGCGTGGAGCCAGTGCCCAGGCCGGCGATGCCGCGCGCCTGGGCGGAGACGAAGTGTTTCACCCCCGGACCCGTGGTACAGCGCCCGGATTCCGACGACGTTATCCTGACGGCGACCCTGGTTTGTCCAGGCCGAGTGGTGTTGAGCGACACCATGTATCCGGGTTGGGAGGCGCGCGTCGACGGCCGGCCCGCGGCCCTGCAGGAAGCCTGGGGAGCGTTGCGCAGCGTCGAGGTGGAAGCCGGCGCACACCGGATTGAGATGCACTACCGGCCAGCCTCCGTGCGATTCGGCGCGGGTCTCACCGGGGCGGGGTTGCTGGCGTGCCTGGGGCTGCTGCTGTGGGATCGACGAAGCCGATCGCGGTGAGCACCAGCCCAAGGTCCCTCGCATCGTGCGGGGCGCGGAAGGTGCGATCCGTGGAGAGCGTTGCCGTGACCGCGTCGGGGAGCGCGCCCGCAACTGTGCCGCTCAGGTCATACTTGCCGGGCGCCGTGTACTTCGCGCTCGCCACCACGGTTCCATTCACGCTGAGCGTAACCGTGCAGGGCACCACCTCGGGCGGAACGAACACGGCCGCCGCAAAGCGATCGGCGTGCGGTGGCGTGCGCAGCCGGAACGTGGCCGTTGCGCCGATCCAGCGCCACGCATTGTTCTCCAACCCGTAAGCGCCGCCGGCAATCTGATACGCCGCCGCGGGCGAATTCATGGGCAGCCAGGAGACAGTCGGCTCGCGCTCGAGCATTCTTTGTTCGCGAATGATATCCAGCGGCGCCGTGGAGATGTCGAATTCGCGCAGGCCGAATGCAGCCGTGGAGAAGCCGGAGCGCGTGTGCAGGCCAATCAGCCGCAGCGGGAGCGTGGCAAGAACTTCCTGTTCGGCGATGGGAATCAGATCGCCATGCCCGTTGAGCGCGGCGCTGGAAAGCGCGCTGCTCAGGACGAGGTCGTCGGGCTCCACGCGGGTTTCGTTCATCAGCGGCAGCGCGCCTTCGCTTTCGGCGTAGAAGCGCAGGCCCCACTCGGCGGCCACCCACGTGCGATGGCTCTGGATGCCGTCGCGATGCCGGGCAACGAATTCGCGATAGGCGTCCCAGTGCTGGTAGTTGACCGACGCCAGCGCCAGGCTGACGGCGAACTGGGCAGCGAAGCCGGCCACCAGCCAACTCCTGTGCCGGTTGAGGAAGCGGACGGTGAGAATGGCCAGCGGCGCGGTGATGGGGAGAAGATAGCGCTCAGCGCCGGCATAGGCCACCACCAGGGCGCCCGCAAAGAACACCACCACCCAGGCGGCCAGAAAACGCTCGTCGGCGTCGAGCGCCCGCAGGAGCGCGATACAGCCGGCCAGCACCATCAGCCCGATCCCAAACGAGACCCAGAACAAAGGGTTGACGTCGAGAAAGGCCAGCGCCGCGCTGACGGCGATAATCGCGGCCAGTACCATGCGCCTGCGCGGCAGAAACGCGGCTGCGGCGAGCACCGGAAACACCATCCACCCGGCATGCACGGTGAGCGCGAGCGCGTTGCGCAGCTTCACGTCGAGGCCTTCAAAACCGTACTGGCGGGCGTACCCGTGCAGCACCGCGATGGGCAGGCTGCCGCTGGTGACGCGCTCGTATCCCTGCCAGGCCGCCACCGTCAGCACGGGCACCGCGGTCACCAGCCAGTTCCGCAAGCGCCGGTTCGAGTGGAACCACAGATAGAGCGCAAGAATCGGCGTGATCAGGAGGGCCTGATACCCGGTCATGCTGGCCAGCGCGAGAGCGGCGGCGGACGCGGCCAGCCTCAGCCCGGAGTTGTTGTCCGCGCCGCGGATGAACAGCGCCATGCCGCACAGCAGGAAAGCCAGCAGCGGCAGATCGGCTTCGAACGAGCCGCCGCTGATGACAAAAGCGGGCGTGACCGCCACCAGCAAAGCCGGCAGCATCGCCGGGGCGTGGAAGCGGCGCGCCATCCACCACACCGCGGCCACCGCCAGCAGCGAGAACAATGTGTACACCGCGTGAAACCACGTTTCGTAAACATCGCCGAACAGCGCCAGCAGGCCGGCCAGAATCCACGTATTCAGCGGCGGGTGCGGATGGCCGCGCATGTCCACCATCCGGCCTTCCAGGGCGTAGCGCGCGTGGTGCGGGTGCAGCGGATCGATGAGCGCGTGCTGAGCGCCGGCGATATAGTACACGTCGTCGCCCTGGATGGCCTGATTGAGAAACGCGAAACGCAGCGCAATGGTGAAAAGCAAACAGACCAGCAGCGACCGATTCATCGTGCCGTCTCCGGCGTGAGCGTGAAGAGGCCAATCTGGCCGTCGATGCGCTCATCGGGACGCGGGACGTCGCCCCCGCCGTACCACACCCGCACGCGGCCGCCGCGCTCCACCACCGAAGGATCGCAGACCACCTCGCTGTTCCACGCATCCTGGCCGGCGAACAGCGGCCCCGCGCCGACTTTCTGCCAGGTCACGCCTTCGCGCGATCGCGCCATACCGATGCGCCGCTGCTCGTGCCGGTCGCGGCCTGTGTACAGCATCCAGTACCAGCCGGCTGCGGTGAACACGGCGGGCTCGCCCACGCCGCGCTCGTCGAACTGCCCCGGGCCGCCCGGCTCCAGCACGGGGTTGCCGCGAAGTTTCGTCCACACCACGCCGTCGCAGGAACGCGCCACGCCGATCATCTGCCGGTGTGCGCGATCCTGGCCGAGATAGTACATGTAGAGGAAGTCGCCGAAAGAGACGACGTACGGGTCGGCCGCGCCGCGCTCGTCCCAGCTCCCCCGCGGGCCGGTCTCGATCACTGGCCGCTCGCGCTTGTGCCACGTCAATCCGTCGGAGGATTGCGCCAGACCGATGCGCGGCGGTCGCGCGGCCTGATACCAGTAGAAGAGGCGGCCATGGAAGAGGAGCGCCGAACCGTTGGCGGCGATGTAGTCGCCTTCCCAGGAGGACGGGTCGGGCGCCAGCACCGGACCGAACTTGTTCCACTCGAAGCCATCGGACGACGTGGCCAGGCCGGTGCGCCAGGTGTGCCCGTCGAAGCCCGAGTAAAGGTCGAAGTACTTTCCTCGCCAGGCCACCACGGAAGGGTTCAGAACGTCGCTGGCGTCCCACTCGCCGGGCGCGCCCCGAGTGAGCAGCGGCATCGAGACATCGGACACCTTCCAGGTGACATCGCTCGAAGGTTTGAGTTTGGGCAGCGCAAAATCGGCGTAGCGCCCGCAGCCGGAAAGGACCGCGAACGCGAGCACAACCAGAGGCAGCGAGTGGCGCAAAACGTAGTTTACCGTGGACACGCGGCGCCAGCCGCGTTCCCTCGGGACCGCCACGTTACGGCATCTTCGCCGTGTCGTCGAAGGCCAGTTCCACCTCGGCGGTCGCGCCCGGCTCGATCTTGATCGGATCCGGCGTGCCCGGCGTCTTGCCGTACAGGCCCAGCGAGGAGCCCGACCGCGGAGCGGACATGCCCTCGTACTGGCCCGTTGGATCAAAGACGGCGGTGACGTACACGGGCGAACTGGCCAGATCCGGGAACGTCACGGTCCCCGTCTTCGACCCGGTCGCCTCGGTGCCGACGGGCATGGCGTTGCCCTGCATGAAATCCGGCGAGTCGAACACGAAGACGAGGATCTTGTGCTTCTCGTCCACGGTTCCGGTGCCGGTGTAATTCAGCTTAACCTTGAGCGTCCGCGGGGCGGGGGCCTTTTCCGGAGCCTTCTCCTGCGCGGCCAGACAGCCCAGAACCGACAATCCTATCGCGAGATAAACATACTTGCGCACTGCGTGTACTTTCATGCATGAGGAAACGAGATCCACAGCCGTTTAGTTCCGTAAGCTACCAAACCTTGCCCGAGTCCATCCAGGAGCGAGTTCCGTAGTCGGTCATGGCCATGAAAATCAGAATCCCGAGGAACACGAAGCCGGCCACTACGAAGAGCTTTGTCAGGTTGGTCTGCTGCTTCACGTGCATGAAAAACAGCACCACCAGCGACATCTTGGTGAAGGCGATCATCATGGCCACCACGATGTTCCAGGGTCCAAGGTCGAGGAAGGCCACGCCCAGCGTGGTGAACGTTGCGCAGATCAGGATAGCCCAGATCAGAATGTAAGTTCGAATGGGAACGACTTTATGGTTCACTTATTCGCTCCAATCAGGTATAGCAGGGGGAACAGGAAGATCCAGACAATATCGACAAAGTGCCAGTACAGTCCGGTGATCTCCACTGGGTTATAGTAGACCGGCCCGAAGTTCACGCGTTCGTTCTTGATGAGGAGCCATGTGAGCAGGCCCAGCCCGACAAACATGTGCAGGGCGTGGAAGCCGGTCATGAAGAAATAGAAGCAGAACAAAATCTGCGCCTGGCGGAAAAACTCCGGGTGCGCGGGATACTGGAATCCCAGCCACGGCACCAGATGTTCCTTCCAGTGTAAGTAGTACTCGCTGAACTTGACGCCGATGAAGGCGATGCCGAAGATCATGGTGAGGATCAGGAAGATCCGGATCAGCTTCCGGTTGCCGATCTGCGCGAAGCGGACCGCCAGCGCCATGGTCAGGCTGGAGCAAATCAGCACCGCGGTGTTGAGGCCGCCGAGCACCGGCTCCATGTAGTGACTGGTGCTGGCGAACGCGCCCGGATACATGGTGCGGTAAATCGTATAAGCGCCGAACATCCCGCCGAAGAACATGATTTCGGTGAGCAGGAATACCCACATTCCCAACGTCGACGAATCGAGCTGCTGGTCCAGGTCGTCGAACTGATGCTTGAGAAAAGGCGAGTGCAGCTCGATAGTAGTGTCCAGATCAGCCAACTTCCACCTCCTCCTCCTTGGCGTAGGCGTAGGCAGGTTCGGTAACAATCGGCGTGTGATCGAAGTTAAAGGTCGGAGGCGGTGAAGTGGTTTCCCACTCCAGCCCTTTGGCGCCCCATGGGTTGTTGCCCGCTTTCTCGCCGTATTTCAGCGACCACAGGAAATAGACGAACGGAATGGCGTAGCCCACGGCCAGAATGGACGCGCCCGCCGACGACAGCACGTTGAACGCCTGAAACTCCGGCGCGTAAGCGTGGTAGCGGCGCGGCATGCCCAGATAGCCAAGAATGAACTGCGGCCCGAAGGTGAGGTTGAAACCGACAAAGGTGACCAGCGCCGCGAATCGCGCCCAGGCTTCCGGATACATTCGCCCGGTGATCTTGGGCCACCAAAAATGGAGCCCGCCCAGGTAGGCGAACACCATGCCGCCCACCATGACGTAGTGGAAGTGCGCCACCACGAAGTAAGTGTCGGTAACGTGCACGTCGATAGCCAAAGTTGCCAGCATCAGGCCAGTAAGTCCGCCGATGGTAAACAACCCGATGAAGCCGAAGGCGTACAACATAGGCGTGTTGTATACAATCGAGCCGCGGTACATGGTGGCCGTCCAGTTGAATACCTTGATGGCCGAAGGGACCGCCACCAGGAAGCTCAGAATGGAGAACACCATGCTGGCGTACATGGATTGGCCGGTTACAAACATGTGGTGGCCCCATACCAGGAATCCAAGCACCGCGATGGCCAGACTCGATCCGGCAATGAAGCTATAACCGAACGGACGCTTCCGCGAGAAGCAGCCCACCACCTCGCTGATGACCCCCATGCCGGGCAGGATCATGATGTAGACAGCCGGGTGCGAGTAAAACCAGAACATGTGCTGGAACAGAATCGGGTCGCCGCCGATTGCCGGGTCGAAGATGCCCACGTGAAATACGCGCTCGAGGCCCACCAGCGCCAGCGTGATGGCCACCACGGGCGTGCCCAGCACCTGAATCAGGCTGGTGGCGTACATGGACCACACGAACAGCGGCAGGCGGCCCCATGTCATCCCCGGCGCGCGCATCTTGTGCACGGTCACAATGAAGTTCAGGCCGGTGAGGATGGACGAAAAGCCGGCGATGAACACGCCCACGACGGTCAGCATCACGAACGAATTCGAGTAAGTGCTGCTATAGGGAGTGTAGAACGTCCAGCCGGTATCCACGCCGCCCATCAAAATGGCGGTAAGCGCGAATATGCCGCCAAAGATGTACAGGTACCAGCTTAGTAAGTTGACTCTCGGGAGCGCCAGATCGCGCGCCCCCACCATCATGGGGATCAGGAAGTAGCCCAGGGTGGCGGGAATCGACGGGATCAGGAAGAAAAAGATCATCACGATCCCGTGCATGGTGAACAGCTTGTTGTAAGTGTCGGAGGTGAACAGGTCGCCCTGCGGGGTGGTCAGCTCCAGCCGCATGAGCGTGGCGAACAGGCCGCCCAGCCCGAAAAAGAAAGTGATGGAAATCAGATACAGAACGGCAATGCGCTTGTGATCGGTGGTGAACAGCCACGATTTCCAACCGGGGGGCGCGTTGAGATAATTGATGGGCGTATCCGCCCGCTCGATGGTTTCGGTGCTCATTGTTTCCCTCCCGGTGCCGCGGGCTTCGGCGCAACCGGTTGCGCGGCGTCCTGCGCCTGGGCGTTCGCCTCCGGCCTCGGCGGCTGATTGGTCATGCTGGTTCCGTGGGTGTCGAGCGACCCCTGTCCGGCGTTGGCAATGGATCCACCGCGTCCGCCGCCCGCGGTGGGGCCGGTCTGTTCGCTGGTGAACATGCCGCCGCGGGTCTCCGCCAGCGATTTGATGTATTCGGTCAGTTCCAGAATGTCTTCCTCGCTTACCTGGCCCTGGAAGGTGGGCATGATGTCCTTCTGGAAACCGAATGGGATGGTCGCGCTCGGGTTGAGGATTTTCTCGCGTATGTAGGCGGCGTCGGCCACCACGGTGCGGCCGTCGGAGAGCAGCACGCGCGATCCATACATGCCTTTCAGATTCGGGCAGCGGCCCTGCTCGTCAAACAGGTGGCAACTGCTGCACCCCATTTGCTGGAAAATCTTCTGACCCTGCGACGCCATGGAGCCTTCGGCGCCGCCAGTGGCCAGCCAGTTTTCGAAATCCCTCTTCTCCATCACCGTCACCCAGCCAATCATGCCGGAGTGTTCCGTCCCGCAATACTCGGCGCAGAACAGGTGATAGCGGCCCGGTTTGGTGGCGGTGAACCACATATCGTTGTAGCGGCCGGGCACCACGTCGCGCTTCAGCCGGAACGCCGGAACGAAGAAACTGTGGATGACGTCCTCGGACGCCATGGTCAGCCGCACCGCGCGGCCCACCGGAATATGCAGCTCGTTAATCTCGCGCACGCCGTTCGGATACTGCACCTTCCACATCCACTGCTTGGCCACCACGTAGACGTTCATGGCGTCGGCGGGCGGGTTCTGGTTGCGGAAATAAAGCGCCGCGCCCCAGAAGAAGAAAGTCAGCATCACCAGGAACGGAATCACCGACCATGAGATTTCCAGCAGGCGCGACCCTTCGATCGGCTTGGGGATTTCGTTCTCGGACCGTCGCCGGTACTTGATCGCGAAGAAGAACACGCCGGCGAAAATGACCGCCGTCATGACGATGGAGACGGCCACCAGATACCACCACAAGTAGTCGTACTGGGTGGCCGAAACCGATGCCGCGTCGGGGAAAAGATGGAATTCAGGCATGCGGCAACGGCCTCCAATCCGGTCGGGCGCGGCGTTCGCGGCGAAGCATCGTAAATATGAAGGCGCCCAGTATCAGTACCGTCGCCGTGCACAGCAAGCGAATGATGTTGACGATGACCAGACCGTACTTGCCGTTCTTCGGGTCGTAGTGATAACAGAAAAGCAGAACCTGGTCGTTGAGCGTGCCGATCTTGTTTGCCGAGGCCTCTACCAGCGACAGGCGCACGTCGCGGTCGGGATAGTAGACGCCGTAAATGTAGCGCGAGATCTTGCCGTCGGGCGTGGCGATGAAAATGCCGCTGGCGTGGGCCCAGGCTTTCTGCTGATCGTCCCAGCGATAATGAAAGCCGATGGCCTCGGTGACCTGGTGAATTTGCGTCTCGTTACCGGTGAGGAAATGCCAGCTTGCGGCCGCGCCCGGACGGTTGTACTTCGCCAGATACGTCTGGCGCTTGGCGGCGGCCAGTTGCGGCGTCTCGCTCGGGTCGAAGCTGAGGGTGACGATGTCGAAATCGGCGCCGGGGTTGAGCGAGAGACGCCGCAGCGTGTTCACCATGCCGGTAAGCACCAGATTGCAAAGCATGGGGCATTGGTAGTAAACCAGATTCACGATCACCGGCCGGCCCTGGAAGTAGCTGCCCAGACGCACCGGCGCGCCGGTTTCATCGCGGAACGTGGCTTCGAGCGGTAGCTGCGAGTTCAGCTTCTGCTCGATCCCCACGCCCTGCAGCATGGCCGGCAATCCGTACTGTTGCGCGGCGACGGGCAACGCCGTCACCGCCATCAGTGCGGCCGCTATCGCGCGCGCAAGGAGCCTATTTGGAATTCGTATTCGCATTTCCTGCTGTTTGTTCGCTTTTTACCGGAAATCCTCGCCGGGCCAGAATGTCCATGGCCTTGTCCACCGGCATGCGCACCACGCCCGCCTTCTGGTCCACCCAGCCGTAATGATTCAGAACGTCGTCCTCGTGCTGGCGCAAAACCTGTAATTCGTCGGCCGGATGCGGCTGCAGCCGCGGTTCCGGTGGCATCGTGTTCGGGTTCGCGATGGCCGAGATGCGCGCTTCCCGCGGCATCTCTTTCTGCATGAATTTGAAAATACCCACGACGATGAAACAAACGATGACCATGCCCACCACCAGGCCCAGCGTGGAATACACGATCAGCCGCACGTCGGCTTCTTTGTGCTCGTAAGCGCCCGCGCCGTTATGACTCTGCTGTAAGTGCTCGTCCGCCATGGTCTATCCTCGGTCGCTCTCCGCCGCCAGCACCAGCCGTGCGTCGTGCAATGGAAGCAGCGGGCGCTTCCGGAACTGCCAGATAAACGCGGCGATCCAGATTCCGCCAATCCCGATGGGCGCCACAATATCGCTCCATTCGAATACGTAACCGCGCTGGCGCAGCCCCGGCACCACGATCCAGTAGAGGTCCACCATGCGCACGAAAAACAGCCAGGCGGCCACCAGATACAACAGCCGCGGGTTCTTCTTCACGAAGCGCATCAGCAGAATGAAGAACGGCACGCCAAAGTGGAACAGCGCAACGAACACGGCAATCACACCCCAGCCCCCGCTGAAGCGCCGGATGTACCAGGGGATCTCCTGCGGCAGGTTCCCGGACCAGATAATCAGGAACTGCGAGAACGAGAGATACGCCCACAGCATGGTAAACGCCAGCAGCAGATTGCCGAGGTCCCAGTAGTGTTGTATCTTCACCGCGCCCAGAAACGGCCGTCGCGTGGACAGCAGATACAGCAGCACCACGGCGAAGGCGAACGTTTCCAGCACCTGACCAATCAAAAACATCGCGCCGAACATGGTGGAGAACCACTGCGGCTCCAGCGACATGATCCAGTCCACATAGGCAAACGTCGCGGTAATTACGAACAGTAACAAGCCGGGCGCGCTGAACTTACGCATGCGGTCCTGAATGCCGGCGTCGGCGGTGCGGTCCTGCTCGGCCGACAGACGGTTCAGCCGCCACGCCCAGAAGGTCCACACGGCGAAGTAGAACACCGCCCGGCCCACCCAGAACGGGATGTTCAACCACGCGGTCTTGAGTTGAATATTCTTGTCGTGTAACACCACCTCGGGACGCGACCACACATACAGCTCATGCCATCCGGCCAAACCTATAATCACCGGAAGCAGCAGGACGGCCATCACCGGCAGAAGGCGCGAGGAAGCTTCCACGATGCGCCGGATCACCACGCCCCAGTTGCCGCCGGTCACGTTGTGCATCAGCATGATGCCCAGCGAGCCCACCACCAGCCCATTCCAGAACAGAAACGCGAACAGGTACGACTGGAAAAAGGCCGTCGGGTTCTGATACAACTGCAGGCCGCACAAAGCCAGGCCGAGTACGCCAACAACCAGGGCCACGCGCTGGATCTGGCTAAAGCGCTCGCTCAACGGCGTGGTTTCAGTGGCGGTCATCTCTACTTCACTCCCTGGGTGGTAACGGTTGTGTCGACCGGCAGCGTGCCTGGCGCGCTCGCGGGCCTCTCGCCGTAAGGCCGACTGGCGTCCGCCGCCGCCGGCGCATTCGCGTTGAACGGCACGGCAGGCGGGATAACTCCCGAGAACGGGCTGGGCACTTCGCTCGGACCGGTGGTGGATTGCGGTGGCGGATTCGGCTTGCTGGCTTTCGCCGAGGCGACGACGGCCGCGCCGCCGGTCAACTGACCGCGGTCTTCCTCGGGCACGTCGCCGATGGTGGCCGTCTCGCTGAACTGCAACACGCGAATGTACGCGATAATGCGCCAGCGGTCGTCGGGAGTTACCCGCGAGGCGTAACTGGGCATGGCCCCGAAGCCGTTGGTGATGACGTCGAAGAAATGGCCCACCGGCGCTTTCATCACGCGATCGGTGTAATACGAAGGCGGATTGCGGTAACCGCGCTTCACGATCAGGCCGTTGCCGTCGCCCAACCGGCTGTGGCACGGGGAGCAGTAGATGTTGAAGCGGTCCCGGCCGCGCTCCAGATCGGCGCGACTAATCGGGAACGGGAAGTAAGTCACATCGACGCCATTCATCTTGCCGGTGTACAGCACCAGATCGGTCCGCAGATACCCGCGGGGAACCGTGTCGTCCACCATCGGACGCGCCGAACGGTGGTCGGCGAAGAACTTACTCTCGGCCAGCGGTTTGTACTTGGGCTGGTCCTGCATGTCCTGGCGGCAGGCGCCCAGCAGCAGCGTCAGAAACAGGAGCGGGATGGCATAAATGACCTTCCGTTTTCGGCTCATGGCACACGACACTGGGCCGCATCCGTGATGGTCTTCTTATCGGAGCACGTCCCCTTCACCTCGATGCTTAGGAGCGTGCCTGACTTCGGCCGGACGAAGGGTGACGAATCGAAGTAGTCCAGAATCCCGCTGCTGAGCCTGCGAAGGACTTGCACATGGGCCAGGACGGTTCGATCAACGACGACATCGCCATCGAGACTGACCACATCGC
>CAYVPZ010000046.1:0-13334 GCA_964453955.1 uncultured Solibacteraceae bacterium
TTTGGCCAGCGCGATGCGCATCTGCCAGCCGCCGGAGAACTCCTCGGTGCGGCGGGTCCAGTCGGCGCGGGGAAAGCCCAGGCCGCCGAGCACGGTGCCCACCTGGGATTCGATGGAATAGCCGTCGTGCGCGCGGAACTCGTTTTCCAGCGTGTGGTAGCGCTCGGAAACCTGGAGGTATTCCTCAGAGGCCGGGTCCAGGTCGGGCATACGGTGGGTGAGCGCCTCCATCTCTATCTCCATGTCGTGGAGGGAGGCGAAGACGGTCATGCATTCGGCGAAGACGGTGCGGCCGGAGAGGCTGAGACCCTCCTGGGGCAGGTACCCGGCGGTGATGCCCTTCATGCGCTGGAGGGAGCCGTAGTCGAGCGTGTCGATTCCCGCTAAAACCTTGAGCAGAGTGGATTTGCCGGTGCCATTGGCGCCCACCAGGCCGACCCGGTCGCGGGGCGTGACCAGCCAGTTGAGGCCGTCGAACAGCAGTTTAGGGCCGAACCGTTTGCCGGCGGCGGTGAGTTGGATCAACTTTGATTGTAGTTTAGGGGTGCGCGCCGGCCGCCAGGATTTGTGAGACGAAGCGGCCGGCGCGGGGACTTAAGTGCAGGGATCAGATGTCGGATCAACCAGACTTCGCTTCGTGGACCCCGCGCCAGCTCGAACAGGCCGAAAACGCCGCCATCGAGTTTCTCAATCAGAACATCGAAGGGATCGCGGACACGTTCGACAAGCGGGCCTCCCTGATACGCCGGGTGATCGCCATGATGCGAAGCGGCGACGCGACCTTTGAAGAGCGCATGATGTACCTGTCGCTGTTGCAGGAGATCGCCGCCTCGGTGAGCGAGAGCGCGCGCGATTTCTTCGAGATCGGGTGCGTGCCGCGCGTGGCCCACATCGTCCGGGACGAGTAGGCGCCAGCCGCTCTTTACCGCATGGTGGCGGCGTAATTCTTCATGGCCACCACGTTGTGCGCGGCCTGTTCCTGATAGGGGCTCTTGATGGCGGCGCACTGCTGGCTGAATTTCACCGCCTCCATCACCTTGGCCTTGTCCATGCCCGTGGAGCCGAGCGAGTAGTCGGCCAGACCGAGGGTAAACAGGGCGGAGGCGGTTTGCATTTCGTCGCCCCGGACCAGCGGCAGCGCCACGCGGAGTTCCTGATCGGCGCGGTAGTAGTGCGTTTGCCCGGCGTAGACGAGGCCGCAAATCAGGTGCGCGCGGCCCAGCATCGCGGCCTTCTTTTTCGCCCACTCGGCGTCCGGCATGATCTCGGACTTGCCGCGCTTGCCGAGCGCGCCGATGAGGCGCTGGGCGTAGGAAAGTTCCTTGTCGCTCTGGTTTTTCTGCGCCGCCAGATCGAGCAGTTCGGCCAGCACATCGGGACTGGAGGGCAGATTTTTGATGGCCTTTTCGGCGATGGCCGGGATCTTGTCCGCGTCGCCGGTCTGGGTAAGCCCCTGGAAGTAGTAAACGTACCCGTCGTTCAGATACTTGCTGGTGGGGCTTACCTGCTCCAGCGTGGCAAACAGGTCCACTTTCACGGAGGGTTCCGATTCGATGGCCGTGCTATACAAGGCGTACTCGGCGTAGGACTGGGCATCCTTCGCGCGGGTGACCAGGTCCTTATCGATTTCGGTTTCCGGGGCGGGGCCCGAAGTGATCTTGTTGGCGGTGTCGAACGTTGCCACCGCCAGGGTCTTTATCTGGGGCACGTCTTTCTTGGAGACGGCGTCTTTGAGGCTCTGCAGGGAATCGTCAAGGTCTGGCGCGGCGACGATAAGGCCGGTGCACATAAGAGCGGCGAGGGTCAGGAGGAGTGTCTTCATTCGTCAGGGTCCTTTCGTGCGCTATTATATTGCCGCGCGGCCTCCAGCGGAAGCCCCCCTTGGGGCCCCTGGCCTGGCTTGCGCCGCAGCCCGATGACGTGAAGTGGTTTCGTCCCGCCGCGCCTTGCGGGCGGCGGATGATTTTAAGGAGCGCTCCCGAGCCGCTTAATTAACCCTCACGGCGAAGAGTCCGTTAAGTCCCGCAACGGCCAGGGGCCAGTCATGTACCGGCAAACATCCGTCGCCCGCAACCTGGCGCAGAGTTGCCTAGGATCTCCACGCCCGGTGATCCGCCCCTCCGACGACTGAGCAACGGACTCTTGCCCGCAACGTAACACAGGCTTCCGGGGGGGCGCGGCGGATGACCTGTAAGGCGCGGAGGACAGGGATTAAAGAGTTTCGAAGTTGGCGTGAACGCGGCGCCGGGCCCTGGTACCTGCGGCATAGCCCACCTGTACCCGAGCCGCTGTCGGGCCCGGCTGGTACCGGACCAACGTCTGGTCTGTTGTCCTGGTTCTAACCCGCCAATACATTGGGACTACCTATGGCACAACTGTCCAAATCGATCTGTAAGTTACTGGGGATACTCAGTGCCTTTACTGTATTCGCGACGCTTGCATCCGCCGGCGTCGTCACGTATACGAACTCGGGGGCTTTTGAAGCGGCAACCGACGTCAATCTGGTGGAGAACTTTGGGACATTGACGAACGGCCAGGACATCAGCTCGGGTTCCACGGTGGACGGACTTACTTATTCCGGGTTGGTCCTCACCGATGGCGCGGCCGATCTCGACATTACGAATCAGTTCGACACGATCAGCGGCAACGACCTTGGCGCCGACCACACCGCTTCCGGCTCCGCCGACACCTACTTCCTGAGCGGCGAGGGCGCGACGATTACATTCCCCGAGGCAGTGACCGCGGTGGGGATGTACTTCGACGTCAACCTGGACTCCGCCAACAGCTTCGGCTTCACCGATTCCAACGGGGACTCGGCTTCGGTCACCAGCAGCAGCTACGAAACGAACACCTTTGTGTTCGCCGGGCTGACCTCCACCACGCCATTCAATTCCATCACGTTCTCCAGCAGCGGAGACTCGAACGCCATCTACCTGGTTCCGGAGATTGAGGCCAGTGCGCAGCAGGTGGGGCCGGCCTTTGTAGCGACTCCCGAACCTGGCTCCGCGCAGTTGTTGTTCGGCGGCATCGCGCTGCTGGCTGTTGGGCTCTTTGGCCGGCGGCTACGCCTTCGCCGCACCGTTCTCTGACGCTCGCGATTCAGTTGGAGGGCTCGAATTCGAAGTAGGCCAGGTTGTTGTTGGCGTTGTAGTGCAGTGTCAGCAGGTGCAGGCCGGCTTTCGGGAAGGTGATCTGGCCGCAGTTCATGGCCTTGTTCCATTTGTGCCAGTCGCCCGTGTCGATGGGGAGTTTGCAGGAGGCGGCGGGCTGGTTGTCCAATGAGAACTGCACGGTGTTGGCGGCCTTGCCGTACAGGGCGTTGATGCAGTACGTCCCGGCTTTTTTGACTCGGACCGTGTAGTTGGTCCACTCGCCGTCGGCTTCCCAGCCGATATAAAGCTGCTGTTTCGGGGGATCGAACAGGTTGGGGTGGCTGAAATCGGCGAAACTCTTGGTGTAAGAGATGTCCACGCCTTCCTTTTCGCGAAAATAACAGATATATTCGGGAACGCCCGGCTCGCAGTGGCCGGGGGTGTGGTTCAATTCGCCGCTGCCGTGGTTGATGGCGTCGGTATCGTGATAGGCGACGCCCTCGCCCCCGAGGTCGTACAGGGCGCATTGGATGGTTCCGGGGATCACCTGGGGGCCGGAGGTGTGCTGCTCGTCGCGGAATGGCTTGCCCTTGTAGCCGTGGGGCAGGCCGGATGCGACGGCGAGTACGCTGGCGAGAGCGAGGCAGAAGCTTTTCATACGTTCTCCTTATTGGTTGGGGTCCAGAAGGGCTCGGGCGCCGGGATGAACTGGACCGGCACCTCGGTCACGAAAGACTTCAGCCATTCCGCACAGTACTTCATGCCGGATTCCTCCGACACCACGTGGCCCATCACGATGAGCGCCTTTTTCTGGCCGGCCGCGATGGCGTCCTGCGCGTACTCTACCACTTCCCACTCGCGCGTTTCGCCGCAGACGACGGCGTCGACGTCGGGGCGGGCGAGCAACTGGATGCCGGGGTCGCGGCTCAGATAGCCCCAGCTTGTGGCCACGCGGCGGACGGGGAGCGCGGGGTCGCCGACGACGCGCAGGGCGCGGATGTGCAGGCGCGCGGCGATTTGCTGGGCGAAACCGGCGAGCGGCGTGGGCGGGAATGTGAAATCGCGCGGGCTGGCGGGGTCGATGACGTTTTTCTCCCAGTCGAGCTCTCGCATCATGCCGGTGGCGATGCCGTCGGGGTGGTGGGCGTGCCAATGGTCGTGGAAGCGGAAGACGACCAGATCGTGGGCGCGGATGAAATCGGTTTTGAATTTGTAGACGGGGTTGGTGGTGAGGGTGTCGGTGGTGTCCTGGTGCAGCCAGAAGGTGGGCTCGTGGGTGACCACCAGGTTCAGGCCGGCGGCGGCGGAGCGCTGGAGGACGTCGAGGGTGGCCATCATGACGGAGGCGACGCCGCGCACGGGCGTGGCAGGGTCACCGGCGATGAGGTTGTCGACGGTTTGGGCGCGCCAGGGGACGCCTACGTTCTTTTTGATGCGGTCGATGATTTCGGCGGCGGTGGGGGCGGGCGTGGGTGCGGCGGCCAGGGCGGTGGTGGCGATTAGGCCAGTGTTGAGAAATGTGCGGCGGTTCATGGCTGTGGGGAGTTTATCATGGGCGGGGGGAGGCCGATTAAAAATCGGCCGCAGGATGAAATCCTGCCCCACGTCGTTGATCCAGCCCGGGCTTCGTTAGGCGTTTGAGGCCGCAGGCGACGATGCGGTATCCACGCGTGGATGCCGCTGGCCGGCTGATTCGGGGACGGACACCGAGATTCCGCAACGGCCGGCGGATTTGTGCCGGTGGCTCCCCGGAGCGGCAATTCGGTGTCCGTCCCCGAATTAGCCGAAGGACCGTTATCCTAAGCTCAGTGCGCCCCTTCGCCTTGATCTCCGTCGTGCTGCTGGCTGGTTGCGGGCCGGCTCCCGCGCCGTCCAACGCCGATCCGACCAGCGAAGCGTGGTATGGCCAGACCACACAGCAACTGGCCGCGGTGGATCGCGACGCCGCGCGCTTCCTCGCCGCCGGCCAATCCGAAAAGGCCGCTGCTGCCATCACCAGCGGGCTGCCACTCGAAAAACATCTGCTTTCCGTCTCGCGGCCGACGCTCACCGCCAGCGAGGCCGTCTCCGATCTGGACGATCTCTACGGGCGGATGCTGCTCGCCAACCGGCACGACGGCTGGGCGCGGCTCATGTTCCAGAAGAACCTGGCCCGGTGGCGGAACTGGCGGCCGGAGACGGATGACACCGTTCGGCGGCGGAAGGTGGCGGAGGCGGCCATTGCAGCGTGCGACCGGGGGATGGAGTAGACCTGCGACCCCGGCCGCGCGCGCGGCATCCAACCCATAGGAGAGCCGCGGATCACCCCTTTGTTGACAGGCATTGAGGGGTTTTGCGTAAAATATAGAAGTCCTTATGTCTTTTGCCCCGCTGCTATCGCCGATCACTCCCAGCGCAACCTCGCTGCTCGATCAGATCGGGGGCACACCGCTGTTGCGGCTGGAGCGCATTGCCGCGGACCTGCCGGGGGTGGAGCTGTACGGCAAGGCCGAGTACTTCAACCCGGGCGGGTCGGTGAAGGACCGCGCCGCGCTGGCCATGATCCTGGACGGCGAGCGCAGCGGGCGGCTGCGGCCGGACCGGATCATTCTGGACTCGACCAGCGGCAACACGGGCATCGCCTATGCCATGATCGGGGCGGCGCGCGGGTACCGGGTTCGATTGTGCCTGCCGCAGAACGCGTCCGAGGAACGAAAGCGCATGCTGCGGGCCTACGGGGCGGAGATGATTCTTACCAATCCGGCGGAGGGGTCGGACGGCGCCATCCGCAGGGTCCGCGAAATCTATGAGGCCGACCCGGACCTCTACTTCTACCCGGACCAGTACAGCAACCCGGCCAACTGGAAGGCGCATTTCGACACCACCGGTCCGGAGATTATCGAGCAGACCGACGGGCGCATCACGCATTTCGTGACGTCCATGGGAACCAGCGGCACGTTCATGGGCGTGTCGCGGCGGCTCAAGCGCGACATCGAGGGCGTCGAGTGCATCTCGGCGCAGCCGTCCTCGGGGTTCCATGGCCTCGAGGGGCTGAAGCACATGCCCACGGCGATTGTGCCGGCCATCTACGATCCCACACTGGCCGACGATAACGTCTGGGTGGAGACCGAGGACGCGTACGCGATGGTGCGGCGCATGGCGCGCGTGGAGGGCGTCCTGGTGGGGATTTCGTCGGGCGCGAACCTGGTGGCGGCGCGCACGGTGGCGAAGCGGGTGGTGGAGCGAGGCGAAGAGGCCGTAATTGTCACCATGATTTGCGATAATGCCGATAAATATCTGAGCGAACCGTTCTGGAATGATTAGAATCGACCCCGAGGCGTGGACGGTTATGGTGGCGCACGCCGAAAAAACCTACCCGGACGAGTGTTGCGGCGCGATGCTCGGCGAAATCGGCGACGACGGCGCGAAGACCGTGCGGCTGGCGGCGCCCATGCGCAATTCCTATCAGGGCCCGCAGGAAGACCGCTACGAGCTGCACCCGGAAGATTTGCTGGCGGCCGACCGCGAGGCGCGCGCGCGGGGGCTCGATCTGATTGGCATTTTCCACTCGCATCCGGATTGCGATGCGTATTTTTCTCAAACCGACCTGAAAAACTCGTGCCCGTGGTATTCTTTCGTGGTCCTTTCCGTGCAGAAAGGGCGGTTCCATCACGCCAACAGCTTTCTGCCCGACGCGGACCAGACCGTGGCCGAAAAGGAAGAACTTGTTTATGCCCAGGATTCTGATTCCCACACCGCTGCGGCAGTACGCGGATAAGCAGAACGCCATCGAGCTGGCCGGCGGGACCGTCGGCGAAGTGCTTGGCGCGCTCACGTCGAAGTATGCGGACCTGCGCCGGCATCTCTACACCGACGAGGGCCGGCTGCGCAGCTTCGTGAACGTCTATGTCAACGACGAGGACATACGGTATCTGGAGAAAGACGCCACGCCGCTGAAGGACGGCGACACGGTTTCGATTGTACCGAGCATCGCCGGCGGGAGCACGGGGGTGGTGGAACCGGTGGCGGCGGTCGAGTTAACGAAGGACGAGATCCTGCGCTACAGCCGCCATCTGATTATTCCCGAAGTGGGGATGGAGGGCCAGCTCAAGCTGAAGCAGGCGAAGGTGCTGCTGGTGGGCGCGGGCGGGCTGGGCGCGCCACTGGGCCTGTATCTGGCCGCCGCGGGAGTGGGCCGCATCGGCATCGTGGATTTCGACGTGGTGGACTTCACCAACCTGCAGCGGCAGGTGATCCACGGCACCAGCGACGTGGGGCGCAAGAAGCTGGATTCCGCGGCCGACTCGATGCACGAGATCAACCCGAATGTGCGCATCGACCGGTTCGACGTGGCGCTCACCAGCGAGAACGCGCTGGAGATTCTGAAGGACTACGATCTGGTGATCGACGGCACGGACAACTTCCCCACGCGGTATCTGGTGAACGACGCGTGCGTGCTGCTGCACAAGCCGAACGTGTACGGGTCGATTTTCCGGTTCGAGGGGCAGGCCACGGTGTTCGCGTACGAGGGCGGGCCGTGCTACCGCTGCCTGTATCCGGAACCGCCGCCGCCGGGTCTGGTGCCGAGTTGCGCCGAGGGCGGCGTGCTGGGCATTTTGCCGGGCACCATCGGTCTGATTCAGGCCACCGAGGCGGTGAAGCTGATTCTGGGCATCGGCGAGCCGCTGGTGGGGCGCCTGCTGTTGTACGATGCTTTGGGGATGCGCTTCCGCGAGCTGAAGCTGCGGCGCAACCCGGAGTGCCCGGTGTGCGGCGATCATCCAACGGTGACGAAGCTCATCGACTATCAACAGTTTTGCGGCGTGACGCCGAAGGAGACGCCGGTGGATACCAGCGATATCGACCCGATTGAGGTGAAGGCGAAGTTCGACCGGCACGACGCGTTCGTGCTGCTGGACGTGCGCGAGCCGCACGAATACCAGATCTGCCGCATTCCCGGGTCGATTCTGATCCCGCTGGGCGATTTGCCAAAGCGGGTGGCGGAGCTGGATTCGTCGAGCGAGATTGTGGCGCATTGCAAGATGGGCGGGCGCAGCGCCAAAGCGGTGGAGTTTTTGCGCCAGGCCGGGTTCAGGAAGGTGCGGAATATGAAGGGCGGGATACTGGCGTGGAGCGATAAGGTGGACGCGAGCGTGCCGAAGTATTGATGGCGCGGGTCGTGCTGCTAGTGGTAATGGATGGATGCAAAGGTCAGGAACCTCGACGAAAACGCATACCGCGCGCTTCGTGCACGCGCCGCGCTGGAGGGTCGGACCGTTGGCGCTCTCTTCAATGGCGCGATTCGCGCGTACCTGGCGCGCGCGAGCGTCCAGCAGGGGACGTTGAGTTTGCGCGCCTTGCGGCCTGAACCGTGTCCAGACGGCAATGAGCACCTCAGTCTGGAAATCGATGAGGTGGTTTACAGCAGTACGCGGTGATCGTCCTCGACTCGAGTTTCCTGATTGCCTTTCATAACGAGCGCGGTGCCCACCATGCGACTGCGCTGGTCCTGATGGATCGCTTCCTTCGAGGCGAGTGGGGCAAAGGGCTTCTTCTCGAATATGTGTTCCCTGGCTCAGCGCCACTCCTGGAACAGCGTGTGGCTGTCGTCCGCTTCCGGGTCCCCGTCTTTGCAAGCACTCGTGGCCTTATCGCCCACCCGCAGCATCGTGAAACTGTAAGGCATCCGCCAACGAATCAGGAAATACGTGCCCTTCGGCTTCTCGTCCCACGGCGTGGGCGGATCGCTGAAATCGAGGCCGACCTCCCACACGTCCGGCCTGTCCGCGCAGTGCATGGTCGGGCGGATGAACACGCCGTGTACGAAGTCGTTGTGCAGTTTCCTGTGCCAGTCAGCCAGAGGGCGCTTATCGTCTTCCGACCAGAGGGCGGCCTCGCTCCATTCGTGAGTCAGCCACTCATCGACGAAATCGCTGGGCGAAAGTGCGACCGGTTCGACACGCTCAACCTTGCCGTGGGCAATCCTGAAATGCCGGATCGCGGAACGATTGTGGACTCCAGAGTCAATGCTTCCGATTCGGAATTCCACCAGGACGTCATCCGCGGCGACCTTCCCCAGGATCGGGGGCTCGTTGGCCATATAGGCGGGTTCTGCTTGATCGAGCAGGGGCGGGGCCTCCGGGTCCGGCCCGAGGCGGAAAACCCGATAGTAAACATCGTGCCAGTTTGACGTGCACCAGGATTGCGAACCCAGCGTGAGCACGACGGCGGCGTCCGCGCGGTTGAAGGGTGAGATGTGGACCGCATGAATCGTCTGCGGTCTGTAGCGCTTTTCGGTGTAGGTGTTCTGCTCCGTCTGCCAGACGCGCTTCCAGCCCTCGCTCGAGTGGGTGTACAGGTAGGCCGATTCGTCGAAGCCGCAGTCGATGCCCGCGCCAGTCTGCAGGATGAGAAACCCCTCGGATTGCCGAAGCATCAGGTCCTCAAGATACCCAACACAGGTCCAGTCGGGGCCTGGCTGGACCTTGTCGTCACAGGAAAGGCCCGCCGCGCGTAGTTCCGCGCTCAACTGACGTTGCAACGCGCCTTCGTCGCCGCCTGGCTTGAAGGTCGGCAGGCGCGATTCCACCCAGTCGCGCAACTGGTGCTTGACCGCGGTTAGATGCGGGGTCGCACCCCGGAGCATGCCCGCGCCTGGCGCGTTCCCTCGCATCGCTACCAGAGACGAGCGCAGTGCATCCAGCCTTGCGTCAGCCGCTTGAAAGGGCCAGCTCAGAATAATCAGGGACAACGGGACGAATCGGAGCACACTGATATCATATTTCGGATCAAGTCGGATGTAATGTTGAGGGGCAAGGCAAGACTACCTGATTATGGGGAGTGCGCTACCTGAAAGGGCTCAAGGCGCAAGTGCCGCGAAATGATTGATGGGCCCCGAACCCGATCCGAGGCCTGGGTTGGTGCGGATGGCTTCGGTGATCCACAGGCGGCCGCGCCGGACGGCCTCGGGCAGGTCCCACCCGAGGGCGAGCCCGGCCGTGATGGCCGCTGAATACGCGCAGCCCGTTCCGTGGGTGTGGCGAGTGTTCACGCGCGTGGCGGTGAACTCGAACCAGTGGCCGCCGGAAAAGAGAACGTCGACCGGGTCCCCGGCCAGATGGCCGCCTTTGACCAGCACGGCCCTTGCGCCCGAGGCGGCGATGCGCTCGGCGGCGCGCCGCATGCCGTCCACGTCGCCGACTTCGAGACCGCTGAGAGCCGCCGCCTCGGGCAGGTTCGGCGTGACCAGCGCGGCCCACGGGAGCAGTTCGTCGTACAGAGCCCGGAGGGCTGGTTCGGCAAGCAGCGGGATGCCGTGCGTGCTGACCATTACCGGATCCACCACCAGTGGAAACGTGAACTCGCGCGCCTCGGCCGCCACCGCGCGGACGATCTCCGCCGAACCCAACGCTCCGGTCTTGGCCGCGTCGGGAGGGATGTCGTCGAGCAGCGCGCGGATCTGCCGGGTGACCAGTTCGGCCGAGAGGGACTCCACGCGTTCCACGCGCGCGGTGTTTTGCACGGTAACGGCGGCGATTACCGCCTCGCCGTAAACGCCGAACTGATGGAAGGTTTTAAGATCGGCCTGAATGCCCGCGCCGCCGCTTGGGTCGGAACCCGCAATGGTGAGGGCAATCGGCCGGCGGGCGGACATAGCCGCGGCTACTTCGTTGCCGGCTCGGTGGATCTGGGCGCGGGCTGAAGGACCTGCCCATGGATGTTGATCGGGGGGGTCGTTTCGGGCTTGCCAAAGTAGCTCTCTTCGATGACCACCGTGGTTGCCTTCCTGATCCCGTCGACGTAATCGCGCTGGAGTTGCGGCTTCAGCTTGCGCTCGATGTCCACTTTGGCCTGGTCGAAGGGTTTGGTTTTATGGTCGGTGACCAGGATGAGGTGATAGCCGAACTGAGTCTTCACCGGCCCGACGACTTTGCCCACCTCGGCGGAAAACGCGGCCTTTTCAAACTCGGGCACCATCTGGCCGTGCGTAAAGACGGGCAGAAGCCCGCCGTTTTTGTCGGCGCCCGAGTCGTCCGATTCGGCTTTGGCCAGGGTCACGAAGTCGGCGCCGGCGTCGAGCTGCTTCCTCAGAGCCTGGGCCTTGGCGAGGGCCTCCTCATCGGTCAGATCCTTATGGCCGGCGGGGAGCGGCGCGCGCGAGCCGTGCATGCGAATCAGAATGTGCCGGGCCGTGATCTGCTCGAACTCGCCCGGATTCTTGTCGTAGTATGCCTTGAGGACGGCCTCGTCGACGGGCTTGTCGGTGACCTCTTTGTTGACCAGTTGCTGGGCCAGCCACTGATCGGCCACGATTTCGAGATTCAACTTAGCGCCGGGCGACTGATCGATCGCCTGGCGGCGGGCCTCGGCGGCCAGGGTGATGATGCTGGCAATGCCCACGGCCATTCTGCGCCGGTCGGCCTGCGACATGGTGGTGGCCATGCCTTTCTGAATCAGCGACTCGAAGTCTGCGCGAGTGAATTTGACGTCGCCAACGGTGAGGACCACGGCGTCGGGCGGAATCATGGACGGAGCAGGGGTGGGAGGAGCGGCCGTGACCGGGGCGGGAGTCGCCGGCGTCGCGGATGGCGCCGGATTCTGGGCCAACAGGGCCAGCGGCAGCAGGACGGAACAAAATAGCTTCATCATTTTTTGTCGTGAGAGGGCGCTGACCGGGCGCGTACGGCGGGCCGGCGCCTGTGAACTTGGCAGCTTTCAGAATAGCATTTCGCGGGGTAGCGAAGAATGGGACGCGGCTGTCGCCGCGTGCCCCCGGCTACTGCACCGGGAGGAGCGGGGTGGTGGTGACGCCGGCCGGATTGGTGAACTGAACTTCGACGCTCGCTACCTGGGTGATGTCTCCGGTCACCGGGAACGTGGCCTGCAGGTTGAAGGTTCCGCCCGCCTGGGGATTCGCCTGGTAGTAGCTGGCGAAGGCGGAGGTCACGTTCGACTGAATCAAACCCGGTGCGATGGCCTTTCCGGAGGTGTTGTAAAAAGCGAACGACAGCGCGGACGCGGCGTGGGTATTGTCGAAACCGGACAGGCTGAGGATGATCTCGTCGGTGGCCGGAACGGCCGTGGACAAGTCCAGCGCGACGGGGGCCGGGGCAATGGTGGTGGACGCGGTGGCGGTGGCGCCGCTGGCGGTCAGGTTCAGGGTGAAGGTGATGGTTCCCGCAGTGGTGCCGGTCTGAAAAGTGGCCTGGTTCGGATCGCCCGCCTGGAATTGCACCGCGGTATCGCCCGGACTCACCGTGACACTCACGGTGCGCATACTGTTGGCGGTGAAAACAATGTTGGGATCGTCGGCCAGGTTGCCCAGGGGCTGGAACGCCAGCGTGAGTGTCCCGGTGTCGGAGGACGCCGCGGCGGCGGAGAGGGGAATGGAGACCTGCGCCTGATTGCTGCTCTGATCGGCATTGGCGGAGAGCTGAACCGTGGGCTGGAGGGCCGCCACGGGCGCGGCGAAACCGTTGCCGGCCAGCGTGTAGGTGAGCCCGCTTATGTTCAGCGTGCCGGTCTCGGCGTTCGCAATGGAGGGCGTGAAGGTGACCGGCAACGTTTGAGTAGCGCCCGCCGCCACGGTGACCGGGGTGGCGGGTCCGAAATCCTGCCCGGAGACCGTGGCGGTGACCGCGCTCGGGGTGAGGTTGTTGAGCGTGAGATTGGTCTGCACCGTGGTTCCCACCTGCGTGCGTCCGACGTAGATGGTAGCGCCCGGGCAGTAGCTGTTGCCGCTGCTGTCGGTGAGGGTGGGGGCGGCCACGCCCGTTCCGGTGAGTGCGGCGCTGACGGTGTAGACGGTGGAGGTGACGGTATCGGTGCCCGTGGCGGTCAGGGTGGCGCTGAACGCGCCCGCGCCGGTTGGCGTGAAGTCGATATTGAAGGGCGTGAACGAGCCGCCGAACACCGAAAACGGGGGCAGTGGGGAGTTGGGGATTTGCATCACGCCAGGGTTCAAGGGCGCGAGCGCGGTGACGTTGACGATATTCAGACCCGTGTTCCGCAGGCGAATTTCGGGGGTGGTGAGGGTCTGGCAGGGGGCGGCGGTGCCCACGTTGAGCGAGGAGCCGATGGGCGTTTCGGTGATGGTTGTGCTGTCGTAGAGCGTGAACTCCAGTTGCGCCAGCCCGGCCAGCGGAAGCGCCGCAGCCAGCAGAAGCAGCCGGGCGATCACCGGGCCACCTCCGGAAGCTCGAACACGGTCCCAGTGCTCAGGCGCAGGCCGCGCGGGGTGAGGGGATTGCCGCTCTCGATGAG
>CAYVPZ010000047.1:0-13122 GCA_964453955.1 uncultured Solibacteraceae bacterium
TGGGCGCCTGTGGTCGAGCCTGCGCGGGGCTCTCAGCCCCGCTCCCCTTTCCTGGTTTGCCCGCCGCCGGCCCGATCTCGCGCACCCGTGCGCTACACTCTCAGATAAATGCGTGTCTCAAGTCCGCTGGCGGCGGCCCTCGCGCTGGCCGCGCTGGCGCTGCTGGCGGCCGCCCCCGCGCTCGGCCCCATCGCCTTCGAGGAAATCTCCGAACGCGCCGGAGTCCATTTCGTCACCGACAGCAGCCCGACCGCGCTCAAACATCAGCCGGAGGACATGGTGGCCGGCGTCGCCCTCTTCGATTACGACGGCGACGGGTACCTCGACATCTATTTCGTCAACGGCGCGGGCATGCCTTCGCTCATCAAAGAGGGGCCGCAATACAAGAACCGCCTCTTCCACAACAACCATAACCTCACCTTCACCGACGTCACCGACCAGGCCGGCCTCGGCGGAGCGGGCTACGGCATGGGCGTGGCCGTCGGTGACTACGACAACGACGGCCGGCCCGACCTGTACATCCTCAACGTCACCGGCAATCAGTTGTTTCACAACAACGGCGACGGCACGTTTACCGATGTGACGGAGAAGGCGGGTGTGGGCGGCGGCGTCTACCAGGGACGCAAGATGTGGTCCACCTCCGCGGCATGGATCGACTACAACAACGACGGCAAGCTCGATCTGTTCGTGTCGAATTACTGCCGCTGGGATCCGGCTACCGAGAAGCCCTGCCTGCAGAACGGGTACCCCATTTTCTGCAACCCGCGCGCCTACGGGCCGCTCCCCGACACCCTGTACCGCAACAACGGCGACGGCACGTTTACTGACGTTTCCGCCGAAGCCGGCCTCGACAAGTATCTCGGCCGGGGCATGGGCGTGGCCATCGCCGACTACGACGGCGACGGCTTCACCGATATCTTCGTCGCCAACGACGACGCTCCCAATCAGCTCTTCCACAACATCGGCGGCAAGCGCTTCGAGGAGGTGGGGCTCGACGCCGGCGTCGCGCTCACCGAATCGGGAAAAGCCATTTCCGGCATGGGCGCCGATTTCCGCGACGTGTTCAACCGCGGCCGCCCGGATATCTGGATGACCGCCATGGAGGAGCAAACCTTCCCGTTCTACCGCAACATGGGCCACGGCCAGTTCACCGAGGGCACCGCCTTCGCCGCGCTGGCGCTGGATACCGCGGGCATGTCCGGCTGGTCCAACGGGATTTTCGATCTGGACAACGACGGCTGGAAGGATCTGTTCGCCGCCCGTTCCAATGTCGTCGACAACGTGGAGCTGTTCTCCCCGCGGCATCATGAGGAAACCAACGCGGTGTTCCGCAATCTGGGCAACGGCAAGTTTCGCAACGTGAGCGCCACCGCCGGAGAAGACTTCCAGATTCCGGCCATGAACCGGGGGGCCGCTTTCGGCGATCTGGATAACGACGGCCGCATCGACGTCGTCGTCAGCGTGCTCAACGGCCCGGCCAGGATTTTTCACAACACCACGCGCAACGCCAACCACTGGCTGCTGCTCAACCTGCGGGGCACGAAAAGCAACCGCATGGCCATCGGCGCGAAAATTAGGCTGACCGCGGCCGACGGTTCCGTGCAGTATAACCACGTCACCACCAGCACCGGCTATGCTTCCTCCAGCGATTCCCGCGTGCACTTCGGCCTGGGCTCATCCGCCTCGGCGAGAGAGATTCAGATTGTCTGGCCCAGCGGCATCCGGCAAACGCTCCACGACGTGCCCGCGGACCGCATCGTTCCCATCACCGAGCCGGGCCACTAGCGCCCTCGCCGGACGCCGCGATCGGCAGCGACAGCGGGTCCTGCTGCTTTGTCAGCCGTATGAACTCGTCCTTCTCCCGTTGCGCGTCGTCTTTCCGCCCGGCCAGCCGGTAGGCCTTCTCCAGGTAGAAATGCACGGACGTGTTCGCCGGCTGCTGCTTCACCGAAGCCTCCAGTTCCGGGATGGCCTTCTCCGGCTCGCCCATGGTCAGATACGCGTGCCCGATCGCGGCGTGGCTGACCCAGCGGTTCCTCGCCGGCTGCAGCCGCAGCGCCTTCTGCCCCAGTTGGACCGCCGCTTCCGGGTCGCCGTCCCTGATCTTCAGAAACGCGATCACCAGCATCGAGGGCCAGTGCGCCGGGTTGGCTTTCAGTTCCTTTTCGAACTCGTCCAGCGCGACGTGTTGATCGATCTCCATCTGGTAGGTGCCATAGGCGTAGTGAACGCCGGGATCGTCCGCATACTTCTCCATCAACTCGCCGAACTCCGCCCTGGCCTCGTTGGGCCGCCGCTCCATGTTGTCCCACGCCGCTTTGCCCGCCAGATCCACCACGGCCCGCTCCCGCGCGGAAAGCGAATCGGGACGCCGCGCCATGGTCAACTCGCTCAGGCCAACCGCTTCCATCACTTCCGGCGAATCCACCCCGCGTTTGGCCAGCAGACCCAGTTGCGCCAGCGCCTCGTCGAAGGCCTGCGCGCGAATCAGGATCAGCGCCGCCCGGTCCCGCACCGCCGTCTCGAACTGCAGGCTTCGTCCCAGCCCCAGCGCCTCGCCCTTCCCGATGTCGGCAAGCGCCTGATCGAAATCGCCCAGCTCGTAATCGCACAGTCCGAGAAAACCGTACCCCTGGCCGTCCCGCGGCTCCAGCGCGAGCCCCTTCCGGAACGCCTCCCTCGCCTCCGAATAGCGCTGCAATCCATACAGGTCGCTGGCCATGTAGAACCATCCTTCCGGCCACGACGGCCGCATCGCCAGCGCTTTCCGGAACAGGGTCACCGCTTCGGCGGGATTGCTGTCCAGCGCCGCCTGAGCGCGGCCCGCAAGGTCCTCGAAGCTTCCGGATGGTGAAGTCTGCGCCTGCAACAGGCAAGCGCACAGGACCGCACAGAACCTCATGGCTGGATTGTAGCGTGACCGGTGAGGACACGCGGCGCCGGCCGCGTTCCATGCGCTTCGGCGGCGGAGCTATGCTGAGGGAGATGCGCGCCGCTGCCCTGCTCGCTTTCCTCGTCTTCGCCGCCTTTGCCCAGGACGCCACCCCCGAGCAGCTTTTCCGGGATGCCGTGGAAGCGCAACGGCGCGGCGACTACGAGCTCGCCGTTCAGCAGTACCAGAAGCTGATCGCGCTTCGCCCCGACGTCGTCGAGGTCCGCGCCAACCTCGGCGCCGCCCTGGTTCACCTCGGCCGTTTCGACGAGGCCATCACGCAATACGAGAGCGCCCTCCGCGGCAATCCCGGCCAGCTTCAGATTCAAATGAATCTCGCCCTCGCCTACTATAAGGCGGGCCGCATCGTCCAGGCCGCGTCCGAGTTCGCCACCCTGCACAGCGCGGCGCCGGCCGAAAAGCGCATCACCCTTCTGCTGGCCGATTGCTGGCTGCAGCAGAACGAGAACGCCAAAGTGATCGATCTGCTGGCGCCTTTCGACGCCGACTACCACGACGATCCCGCGTTTTCCTACCTCTACGGCGTGGCCTTGATGCGCAGCGACCAGATGGATCGCGGCCAGCAGGTGATGGACCGCATTCTGAAGAACGGCGATTCGGCCGAAGCGCGCGTGCTCATGGCCACGGCGCGCGTTCGCCGGCTGGACCACATTGGCGCAAGACAGGATCTGCAGCGCGCCATTGAGCTGAATCCCACGCTGCCCGGAGTTCACTCCCTGCTCGGAAACACGCTGGTGATTCTGAAGGACGTCGGCGCGATCGACGCCTACAAGAAGGAGCTGGAGATCAACCCCAACGATTTCGACGCCAACCTCCACATCGGCGTGGAGGCGCTGCACGATCGCCAGTTTGATCGCGCCGATTCGTATCTGCGGCGCGCGCTCGCCGTGCGGCCCCAGGATCCCACCGCGCTGATGGAGATCGCCAATCTCCTCACCGCCGAAAACAAACGCGAGGAAGCCTGCCACGTCCTCGAGGAGCTGGTCAAACACTACCCGAACTTTCGCGAAGCCCACGTGGTGCTGGCCGGCAACTACTACAAGCTGCAGCGGAGGGCCCAGGGCGACGCGGAAAGCGCCATCGTCCGCAACCTCGACCCAAAACGAGAAGCCAACCCGGCGCACTGAGTTCGCAGTGGAGCAGGCGTTTTCGCCAGCGCTCCCACCCGCTACCCCACGATCCCCTTCCCCTCGCGGATGGTGATGTAGCGGTTCAGCGGCAATTTGGTGAACCGGTCCACGCGCTTCGATGGCAGCGGCCAGCGGATTTCCACGAAGTCCAGCTTCGCCGCCTGGCCGATACCCAGCACCATTCTCGGGTCGTGCGCCGACAGATAGCTCCCGCCCCCCACCTTGAGCTGGCTGCGTGTGACCCCGCCGAACCCCCAGGTAACCCGCGCGCCCACCGCATCGATGTTCGCCCGGCTCCCAATCAGCCGCAGGCCCAGCCAGTTGTTGCGCGCCCCCACCTGGTTGTGCAGCAGCAGGGGCGCACCCCCGCTGTTGCTGATCAGCACATCCACCCCGCCGTCGTTGTCGTAGTCTCCGATGGCCAGTCCGCGCGCCGGCCAGCGGCGGCCGAAGGCGGGACCGGCCTGGCTGCTGACGTCCGTCCAGCCCTTTCCGTCGTTGTGAAACAGCAGCAGAGGCTCGGCCCAGGTGACGTTTCTCAAAAGCACGTCCACCATATCGTTGGGATGCCCGTTGGCCAGAAACAAATCGACGTTGCCGTCATTGTCGTAGTCGAAAAACTTCAGGCCCCACCCGCTCAGATAATAGGTCGCTTTGCCCATCCCGTTCTCGTCCGCGCGATCGGTAAAGCTCTCGTTCCCGTCGTTGTGATAGAGAGCAAAACGCTCCCCGTCGATATTGGCGACGAACAAATCCTGGAACCCGTCGTTATCGCAGTCCGCCGAATCCACGCCCATGCCCGAGCGCGCCTGGCCGTCGGAATTGTACGCTACGCCCGCCGAGATGCCGATTTCCTCGAATTTTCCGTTCCCCCGGTTGACGTACAGGTAATTGGGCACCGTGTCGTTGGTGACGTACAGATCCATCAGGCCGTCGTTGTTGATATCGGTGGCCACCACGCCGTGCGCTTTCCCGGGGTTCTTTCCGATGTCCGTCAGATGGCCCACTTCGGTGAAGGTGCCGTCGCCGTTGTTGTGATAGAGCGCGCTCAGGCGCGAGTCGAACATGGTCGGGGTGCAATAGGAGTACTTGTGCAGCTTGTCGCTGCCGCAGGTCTTGGGGTGCGGCCCGCTGTAGTCGACGAAGCCGCACACAAACAGGTCCAGCCGGCCGTCATTGTCGTAATCGAACCAGACCGCGGAGGTCGACCAGCCCCCTTTCTCGACACCCGCCCGGCGGGTCACGTCGGTGAACGTGCCGTCGCCGTTGTTGCGGTACAGCGCGTTGTCGCCGTAGCAGGTGAAGTAGAGGTCCGGGTACCCGTCGCCGTTGAAGTCGCCCACGGCCACGCCCTCGCCCCACCTGGCCGCCTCCAGCCCGGCCTGGCGGGTGACATCGGTGAACGTCCCATTGCGGTTGTTCCGGTACAAAGCGTTGTGCGGTGAATTCGTTGGATGGTGGAAGGCAGAGGGCCCAGTGTTGATCAGCAGGATATCCATCCAGCCGTCGTTGTCGTAGTCGAGAAAGGCGCACCCGGAGCACATCGCTTCCGGAAGCCAGTGCTCCACCGATTGCCCGTTGTCGTGAACCCACGCGATTCCGCTTTGCCCCGCCGGCACGATTTCGAAAATGGAGCCGCCCGGCTCGGACCGGACGATGGCGGCGGCGCCCATATAGGCAAGAAGTTCGCGGCGGGTGAGTGGCATCGAAGTTCCATTGTAGTGGGTGGGCGTATTCTGAAGAGGATGCGTTGCGCCGCTTTCCTGTTCCTGGTTGCCTGCGCCGCCGCCGCCCAGGTTTCCAGCCCCGAGCAACTCTTCCGCGAGGCCGTGGAAGCGCAGCGTCGCGGGGACGACGCCGCTGCCGTTCAGAAATACCAGGAGCTCGTCAAGCTTCGGCCGGACGTCGTCGAGGTCCGCGCCAACCTGGGCGCCGCTCTCGCCCACCTGGGGCGCTTCGACGAGGCCATCGTGCAGTACCGCGCCGCCATCGCCGCGCTTCCCAACAACACCGGCCTGCGGCTGAATCTCGCTCTCGCCTACTACAAGAAGGGCGACCTCGCCGGCGCCGCGCGCGAGCTCAAGCCGCTGCACGATGCCGATCCCGCCGATCTGCGCGTCGGAATCTTGCTGGGCCAGTGCTACGCGCGCCAGGGGCACGACGCCGACGCCATCGCTTTGCTCTCGCCCCTCGAGTCCGCGCACCCCGGCGACCTCGATCTGGCCTGGGCCCTCGGACAGGCCCTCATCCACGCCGGCCGCCTCGCCGACGGTCTCCCGCTGGTCGCTCAGGTGGCCGAGGGGCGCAACAGCGCGGAAGCCTGGCTGCTGGCCGGCGACACCGCGCTCCGTCTCAACTTCTTCGAACGCGCGCGAGGTTACGCCGATGCCGCGGCGCGCGTCAATCAGCAGCTCCCGGGCCTTTACACGCTGCAAGGCAAGGTGCTGCAGGATCTCGGCGATAACCAGGGCGCCATCGCCGCGCTCAACAACGCCGTGGAGGCCGATGCCAGCGATTTCGACGCGCAGCTCACGCTCGGCGCGGTCCTGAACGTCGAGCGCGACGTGGACGGCGCGAGGCTCCATGTCGAGCGCGCGCTGAAGCTCCGGCCCTCATCCGCAATGGCCCGCTTCGAGCTGGCGCGGGTTGAGCGCGCCCAGAACCAGTTGGATGCCGCCGTGCGCGACATGGAGACGGTGGAGCGCGATAACCCGAACTGGTTGCAGCTCCATGTGGAGCTGGCCGCGCTGTATTACAAGGTCCACCGCCCCGAGGACGGCGCGAAGGAGCGCGCCATTGTCGACCGCCTGACCGCCGAGCAGCAGAAATGATGCCTCACCCGACCCGTGGTTGGGGGCTCCGCTGCCTTGTACAACTACACCCTGGTTTCTTTGCCACGCGCGACGATTTCATGCGGCCAGACTCGTAAGCTGCTGAGTGGTAGTGCGTTGCGCGGCGAGGACGGCATTGAGAATGAGCCAGCCGCGTGCTGTGACCTGGTAGCGGCGCGTGTGTGGAAGTTTGTGTGGTATCCCGTGAGCGCGGAGCTGCCGGCCCGAGTGGCCGGCGGCGTGGAGAACAACGAGGCCTGCAGATCACGGTTGCGAGTCCGTTGATGGTGAAGTCGCTCGGTATGCGCCCGTCCGGTCCGTCCCTCACGCTCCCGCGCGGCCGGCCGCCGTCAGAAACCGTACGGTCTCCCGGCAGCATGGAAAGGCCGCGCGCGGGTATGCCCGTGACATAATCCGCACGTTGCGCCGCAGTCGCTGCTCTTCCTTGCGGCGGCTTCCGCGAACGCGATCTCAAGTCATCGGCGGGGCGCACCACTACTTTGTGTGCCTTTGACAACGTGCGCTCAGTATACTTTTTCTATGCGCCTGACAGCCTTCACTCTGGCACTGAGCTGTTGCGCCGGCAGCCTCGAGATTTCACGGCCCGTCCGCTCGTGGGAGTTTCTGGACGCAACGGGGCCGCGCGCCGCATGGCTCGGCAAGGAAGACGGCACGCTGGAAGCGTACGTTTATCCGTTGAAGATCCTGCGGAACATGCGGCTCCGTTTTGAAATCGACGGACATTTTGTGCCCGGCGAAGGTCTCGCCCGACGTGTTTCTTACCGGCCGGCCTCTTCCAGCATCACCTATACCGGCGACGATTTCCGCGTGGTGGAAACATTGGTTGTTCCGGCCGACAAGGCAGGCACGCTGATGGTGCTGGACGTACAAGCGCGCAACCCGCTGCGCATCGACGTCGAGTTCACGCCGGACTTCCAGCTCATGTGGCCCGCGTCCATTGGGACGGCCGGCGTGGAGTGGAATCCGCAGGCGAAGACTTTCGTCTTTGGGGCCGACGGGCAGCCATTTTCGGCGGTGCTTGGGTCGCCCGATGCCGCGCTCGGGTCGCTCGCCTATGCCACCAACTATACGGCCTCGTCCTCATCGTCCTTCAGCCTCGGGACTGTCACCGGACATGCGCAGCGGGTGGCGGCAATTGCCGCATCGATGAAGTCACGCGATGAGGCGCTGTCCACGTATAAGAGCCTGGTGGCGGAGCCGCAGCAGGCCATCGACGAAGCCGAGCGGAGGTATGCAGATTACCTGGCCAGCACGGTTACGCTTGACTTACCCGATTCCCGCCTGCAGGAAGCCTACGACTGGTCCCGCATCAGCGTTGTGAAAGGGTTTGTCGATAACCCCTTTCTGGGCCGCGGACTGGTGGCCGGATATGGATTATCGAAGGGCGGGTATCGCCCCGGCTTCGCCTGGTTCTTCGGGCGCGACTCGTTCTGGACGTCGTTCGCTCTCATTTCGGTTGGGGACTTCGCCAATGCGCGCGCCGCAATTGGCTTCGTTTCCCGTTTCCAGCGCGAAGACGGCAGGATCCCCCACGAGATCTCGCAGTCGGCGAGCCTGGTCGACTGGTTCCACCAGTTTCCCTACGGATACGCTTCCGCCGACGCCACGCCGTTGTTCGCCGTCGCCGTGGGCGACTATGTCCAGGCAAGCGGGGACATCGCCTTCGCGCGCGAGCAGGCGCCCCGCCTGTGGAAGGCGCTCGAGTTTATGCGATCCACCCTTGATGAAGCGGGTTTTCCGAGGAATCTGGGGGTGGGCCATGGCTGGGTGGAAGGCGGGCCTCTGCTCCCGGTGCGCGTGGAACTCTACCAGGCCGGCTGCTACGTCGAAGCTTTGCGTTCTCTGGCGACTGTGGCGCGTCTGCTGAACGAGGACGCGCGCGCGCAGCAGCTCACCGCGGAATACGAGCAAAAGCGCCAGGCATTGAACGAACGCTTCTGGCTGCCGGATTCGCGCAGGTATGCGTTTGCGCTGGATGTGCGGGGCCGTCCCGTGGACCAGCCCAGTGTTCTCGCCACCGTCCCCATGTGGTTCGATCTGCTGGACCGCCAGCACACGCAGGAGATGATCGACCTGCTTTCCGAGGAGCAGCACGCCACCGACTGGGGGATGCGCATCATATCCTCGCAGAGCCCGCTCTACGACCCGTCCGGCTATCACTTCGGCTCGGTGTGGCCGCTGTTCACGGGCTGGGCCGCAACGGGCGAGTATCGCAATCATCAGGCAGATGCCGCACTTGCCAACCTGCGGGCAAATGCGTGGCTCGCTCTGGACGGAGGCGGCGGCAACACCACCGAGGTGCTGTCCGGCGATTGGTACTCTCCTCTTTCCACGGCATCGCCGCATCAGATCTGGTCGGCCGCCATGGTGGTGTCGCCGTTGCTGCGCGGCCTGCTGGGTTTGGAAAGCGACGCGCCCGCCGCAAAGATGCGCTTCGCTCCCCATCTGCCCGCCGATTGGCAGAGGGTTGGCGTACGTGGCATCCCGTTCGCGGGCGCCCGTGTGGATCTCCAACTGCACCGCGATGCGAACGTCCTGACGCTGGAGATCGCCAATTCCGGATCGGCGTCGTTCACGCTCGATTTTGCGCCGGCCTACCCGCTCTGCGCTCGCCTGACCGCGGCCGACGTGGACGGCAAAGCGGTGACCTGGACGGAGGAATCGGAATACAAGGACTGGCATCCGCACTTCGTGCTCCCGGTGGGCCCGGGCAAGGCAACGCTCACCATCCATCATCGCGGGTTGTTCGGCTACGTCCTGCCGTTTGTGCCGCCGCGCCTCGGCGAACCGAGCGCGAGCCTGAAGATCGTCTCCACGCAGTGGACGAACGACGCACACACCCTCACCCTTACGGTTTCGGGCCGCCCATTACGCGACTACCGCCTCGATCTGGTGAACAGCGAACAGTTGACTCGCATCGACGGCGCGTCAAGAGGCGCCGACGGGGAATTGACCGTGCACATGCCAGCCGGCGCCACGGACGAATATGTGAACCAACAGATCGTGTTCTCGCTGCGGTAAGGCCGGCGAAGTCTCCTACCGCTCCGGGCGTACGGCGACGATCTCTTCCTCCACCGGGACGCCGCGCGAGACTCTCACGTGCAGGAGCGCTTCGAAGGGCTGGCCGGCTCCAGCCGGGCCCAGACGCTTCATCAACGTCGACAGGGTGTTGGCGTGGCAGACATATTCGACCGCGGCCTGGGTGCCCGCCGTGGCGGTACCGGCCAGGAGAAGGATCCAGTGCGGCGGCGTGATTCCGGGAACCAGCGCGATGACCGAATAGTCGTCCACCAGCGGCCGGCCCGGCGCCTGAATATATAAGGGCTGCTGGCCTGGCGGCGGATGGTGGTCGATGATTGCAAGGTCCCCCTGACGCCGGCCACTGGTCAGTCTCCTGAACTCGAACTCGTGGGTGACCGTGACCTCGTTTAAGGTAAGGTTCTCCGCGGGCGACCCCACGAAGATCACGTCGTAATTCTTGACGTCGTCAAGAGACAGCAGTTGCCCGCGCTTGACGCGGATTGCGCGATGCAGGCTGGAGAACAAGCCGTCAAGTTCGTGTATTGCCAGCACCTCGCCAGTGCCGGTATAGTCATCGAACATGTGCTGGCTGTCGTCGATCCCCGGCCGCAGGTAGCGCAGCCCGGTTACCGGGTTGCCCACAAAAGCAGCGTTGCTGAAGATGACCCAGGGATCTCCTGGCGGGGTGAGGAAGGGTTTCCAGAAATCTCGCAGCACCTGGGGAGCGATCTCCGGGGCCGCGGGTGGCGCGGGCCGTGGACGAACCACGAACCAGAAGATGCCCGCGACCGCCAGACCGGACAAAAGCGACCCGGACAGGACCGTGGGCACTCGGAAACGCCACCGCGAGGAGTCCCGCGTGCTGTCAGCAACGAGTGCGACGGGGGCCACCTCGGCCGGAGCGGCCGCCCCCCGGGGCTTCTGTCGAGCAAACGACACGATGTAGTTGCCCTTGGGGATCTCCACGGTGACTGCATCGCTCGCGCCTTCGGTGGAGTAGTATTCGAGCAGCTTGGAGCGCAAACGCGCCGCCTGCACGCGCACCGTGGAGTCGATCCGAGGATCGAAATCGTCGCTGCGCCCGAACACGTCCGAGGCAATCTGAGCCTCTTTCACCTGTTCACCCGGATGCTCAATGGCCCGGGCCGCAAGGTAACTCAGCAGTTTGCGCAGAGACTCGGAGCCCTGCAGGGCGTGGCTGTGCAGGATTCGGTCGACCTGTTCGCGCTCAACCGAATTCCTGGAGCTTCCGGCCACCACGAGTCGAGAGTATCAATTCCGCGAGGCGGTAGCAAGGCATGCGTGCCGACGGGCCAGGGGCCGCACGCGCACAGTCAAACTCCGTTGGGGCGTCCGGGTCTCGCAAGCACTGAAACAAGAATGGGATCTGGTCAGGGAGCGTTCGAGTGAGCGACAACGCCGGGATTTGATCCTCCGCGAAGAAGCCCACTTCGTTTGTTTCCGAGCGCTCCGCTCGCTGAGCCGCCGAGCAACTCGCAACGGAACGCCAGCTTGTAGGCATGAAAGGGAATCGGCGGATGGGGGTGTTTATTCCGGCCCCAGCAAGCCAGCAGCTTCACGGCCCTGACGACATAACCGGGCTCCTCACAACCTCGCGTTCGACGGATTCGGCGGCGCTTTGTCCGACTTCCGCCCAGCCGCCGGGCAGCGACCAACAACCATCCTCCCGCTCGCGAACCACCTTCGGTGTGGCGTAACCGTGGCTGGCAGCGAATAACCCCGTGGCCAGCACGATCCTTTCCGGCTGGGGCCCGGCGGTCATGGAGGCCGCAATAGCGGCCAACTCACTGTAACGCTCAACGTCCCAGGGATCGGTGGAGCTGGTGAGGCCGGTCTGCGCGATGGCCTGAATCCGCTGCGCCACCGAATTCCAGACGTTCGTATTTGTCTTCACGGAAACAAGCGTAACAACCCGCCGTCACTTCACCGCCGCGACAAGAACGCCGAATGGCGGAAGAGTAATCCGCGACAACGAAACCGAATCCTGGCCGCCACTCAGCGGAACCAGCGGCCGGCCCGACTTTCCCTTCACTCCTGCGCCGGTCAAATCGAAGCGCAACGTGCGCGTCTGGGCGCTCATGTTCAGAGCCACCAGCACCGATTCGCCCGCACCCGGATTCTTCCGCAAAAAGGAAAGCACCTGTGCGTCGTCGCGATTGACCGCAAGGTACCCTCCATCACGGAGCGCGGGCTCGCTGCGGCGAAGAGCGATCAGGCGCTTGTAGAAGTTGAGGATCGAGTCCGGATCCTGGGCCTCCGCGCTCGCATTGCGCTGCACGAAGTCGGACGCCACCGGAAGCCAGGTCCTCTCCGCCGTACTAAAGCCGGCATCCTTCGAGTCGTCCCATTGCATCGGCGTCCGCTCGCCGTCACGGCCCTTCTCCTGCGGCCAGCCGATCTTTCCAATGGGGTCCTTTACGTCTTCCTTGCGCGTGGGAGGCGTGGTCCGCATGCCAAGTTCCTCGCCGTAGTACATCTGCGGTGTCCCGCGAGCGGTGAGCAGCAGGGTAGCCATCAGTTTGGCGATCTGGTCGTTGTGCACCCCGTCGCCGTAGCGATCCCACGGGCGCACCTGATCGTGGTTGCTGAAGAAGAAATACGGCTGGCCGGCCGCCGGATTCGATTCGATCTCGTCCAGCAGCTTCCGAAACTCCGGCGCGGACAATTTGTCGACGTCGGCAACCTGAAAATCCATGGGGAGCTGAACCTCGTCGCCGTGCTCGCCATACATTCGGGTGAGCTCGGCGACGTTCGGCTCGAACGCTTCGCTGATCAGCACGGGGTTTCCGGGATACTTGTCCACCACCTGCCGCATCTCGCGAAGCACGTCGTGAACCTCGGGCAGATTGTCCGTGTATTTGTGCTCGATATTTGGGTCACCGTAGGCGTTGGTACCGGGCAGGATCGGATCGTCGTGCAAACCGGGGTCCTCGAACAGCCGCGAGACGGCATCGATACGGAAGCCGGCAACGCCACGGTCGAGCCAGAAACGAAGAACGTCGTACATGGCCTCGCGCACGGCGGGATTGCGCCAGTTCAGGTCCGGCTGCTGAACATAGAAGTAGTGGTAATAGTATTGAGTCGTTGCCGGGTCGAGGGTCCAGGCGGAGTGGCCAAACCAGGAGAGCCAGTTGTTGGGCGGCTG
>CAYVPZ010000048.1:0-6990 GCA_964453955.1 uncultured Solibacteraceae bacterium
CACCGAAGCCCCGGTGAAGTGCGCACCGGCTCCGCGAAGCACCGTCTCCGCCTGCGCAATTCGGCGCTGGCGCTCGGCGGCGGGAAGGGCCGACAATTCTTCTTGGCTGAGGCCGAGTTCGTTGCCGGTTTCGGTGATGCCGATGGACCACGCTCCCGCGTTCAGGCCTTCCTCGACATCCACAGGCGTATCGCCGATTTTCACGCATGCCCACAGCGGCCAGGCGCGCAGTTCGATGGCGTTCCGGTACATCATGAACGGCAGGGGCCGCCCGCCACCCACCATATCCGGCGTAATGTTCACGTCGGGCGCGTACCCTTGTTGCGTCGCTTTCGCGCGGACAATCTCCATGAGGCCGAGTGTATAACCGGTGGTGGAACCGATCCGCAGGCCGGCGAGGCGCCATCGTTCCACCGCGGTCACTACTCCCGGAATCACGTCGCCGTACGCTTCGAGCACATCGGCCTGCGCGGGTAGAAACTCCGCGAAGAGCCGCTCGACATCCCGTTCGCTCGGCGCCGTGACGTGCAGCGATGCCCACGCAGCGCTCACGCGCGGCTGCTCCAGAATGGTGCGGATGTGGTCCTTCTTCAAGCGCCCCATCCCCTGGCGGGCTTCCGCGGGAGAAAGCGGGATGCCCACGCCGGCGAAGACACGCTGCAACGCAGCCACGGGAGCGCGGCTGCCGAAATCCACGGCGGTGCCGGCCCAATCCAAAATGACTGCCTGAATATGCTGAAAGGTCATGTGGAAAGGAAAAAAGGGCCGCCATTTTTCAGGCGGCCCGGCCCAGTGAGACGGGGTTAGAACAGCACCCGCAACATCATCTGAATGGTGCGCGGACCGGCCTGCTGGCTGAGCTGGCTGGAGGTGATTTGTCCAAATCCCGCGCTGGCGACGTTCATGTTGGGAACGTCCTTGTTCAGGATGTTGAACAGGTTGGCAAATTGCGCTTCGTAGCGCACGCCGATGCGCTCGGTGACCTGGAAGGTCTTTCCGGCGGACATCGAAAACGTCGCGGTGCCGGGTCCCTGCAGGATGCCTACGCCGCAGGTTCCGAACCGACCAATGTTGGAGGCGGGAATCGAATAAGCGGCCACATTGAAGTAATCGGCGGTCGTCGGATTCGATAAGTTGCCGGACATTCCGGACAAGCAATCCGGGCGCTGCGTGGAAACGGACCGCTGGGAAGGATCGGTGCCGGACGGATCGGACAGGCTGCTGGAGAAGTACGGCGTCAGCCAGAAACCGCTCTGCAGAAGCGTGGCGCCGGTAACGCCCCATCCACCCACCAGCAGGTTCTGCGCGCGGCTGACGTTGTTGAAATACTTCTTGCCGCGGCCGAATGGCAGATCGTACACCAGCGTGCTGACGAAGCGGTGGCGCGGATCGTAGTACGCGTTGCCCACATCCGCGGCGATGTTGTAAAGGTTGTTCACGTTGTCGCCGTTGTCCACCTGGCCGCCCAGCGGAATGGACGACGTCGGAGCCACGCCCAGAGCGTTGGTCAGATTCTTCGAGAACGTGTAGTTATTCGCAAAGGTCAGACCGCCGCCGAAGTGCTTGTTCAATTCGAGGGTCAACGCCTCGTACTTGTCGCTTGGTCCATTGGCGCGGGTAAGCACTTCATCGAAGTTCGGGAACAACAGGTTCTCCGCGCGCAGCGCCGGCGTAGCTGTAAGTGCGGCCCAGCCCACCGTGTTGGGAGCCACCTGATTCAGGTTGGGGCTGTAAATCAGGTGATAAGTGTGCGAGCCGGTGTAACTGGCCCGCGCCACCGTGCCCCATCCGAGATCGTGATCGATGGAGAAATTCCACTGCTCCACGCGCGGATCGGCCAGATGAAACTGGTTGGCGCGGCGATAACCGGGATAGGACCCCACCGAGCCGGAGCCCGCGAAAATATTCGGGAAGATCAGCGGGTTGGTGGCCGTGGAAGTGAAATCGGCGAAGTTACTGGTGTCCACGCCCAGCAGCGAATACAGAACAGCGCCCATCACCGGAACCGAGTAAATGCCGCCGGAGGCCCTGATGACGGTCTTGTTGTTATTCCCGGGGCTCCACGCTAACCCGAGGCGGGGCTGAATGTTCTGATAGTAGGTGTAGCGCAGCGTGTTGGGCAGGCCCACCTGGCTGGCGGTCACGAAGGGCGTGTCGCCCACTTCGATTTTCCACGCCGGGCTGATGGGCGCCTCGTTGTTCTGCACCACCAGCTCTCCGCCGGGCACGCTGGTGTCGAAGTTGCCAAGCTGGTGAGTGGCGTCTTCGTACGGCGTGTTGACCTCGTAGCGCAGTCCCATGGTGACGGTAAAGTTCAGACGCAGGCGCCACTCATCGGTGATGAAGCCGCCGTAGTGGTACCCGTAGGGCTTGCCATCCGGACCGTTCTGCGCCTGTTCGGCCGCCGAGACGAAGCCCAGCAGGAAGTCGGCAAAGCCGTTGACGTCGGCGTTGTTGTGACCCGGGATGGAGGTGAAATCGCCGGTGAAATCGTAGTCGCCGTACTCGTCGCCGTTCAGGAAGGTGATATTGTCCTCGTAATTCACGTAGCGGAATTCGCCGCCGAACTTGATACTGTGCTTGCCCTTGACCCAGGACAGGTTGTCGTTGAATTCGAGAACGCCGTTCTTCTGGTTGCGCGGATGGCCGTATTGATTGGTCGCGCCGCCGAGGAAATCGCCAATGTAAAACACGGGAACGCCACCCAGACCGTTCTTGGGCGGGCCCGGCAGTCCACCGATCCCCAGCCCGGAAATGATGGAGTTGCCCTGCGCCGCCTGCGGAAATGCGTAAGTGAAGTCGGCTTTGGTGAAGCCCACGCGGAACTCATTCACCAAAGTCGGGGTGAAGACCACGTCGTAGGATGTGGCGAGGTTCCACAAATCCGATCCGGTGGTGAACGGACCCATCAACGGGTTGTAATCGGTATCTCCCGGAGAACCGGTAACATCGGTGCCGATCGCGCTGATGTTCTTGTGGGTGATGCGGCCCCAGACGCGCTGTTTGTCGTTGAAGATATGGTCGAGGCGCCCGTCGAAGGCATCGTTGGCGTAAGTACCCGGAAATGGATCGACAAAGTTGTTGCCGTTCAGAGTGGGAGTGGGGTTGGTGGGGTTGGGAAAGAACAACGGCAGTATCTTGGCGGAAACGGGGTTGATCATGTTAGCCGGGATCATGTTACCCGGGAACGGCTGTTGCGTATACGGGTCGATGATGATGGACCCGGCCTGCGAGAAATCGCCCGTGCGCCACTGCGAGGGTGGCGTGGTGGCGCTGATGACCGTGTTCTGATCGAGCCGCACGCCTTCGTAGTCGAAGTAGAAGAAGGTGTGATTTTTCCAGATGGGGCCGCCCAGCGAGGCGCCATAGGTGTTCGCGTCGCCGGTGGGGACGATGCCGCTGATTTGATCGGGCGAGTTGAAATCCTCGCGCTGCAGGTACCAGAAGCCGCCGCCGTGGAAATCGTTCGACCCACTGCGGCTGATGACGGTGACGTCGCTCGGTTGCGAAAACTCGGCGCTGTTGCCGGCGCTGTTTACCTGAAACTCGGCGATGCCTTCCACCGAGGGAAACAGATCCTTCGTGGGGCCGCCGTAGCGCGTTAATTGCGTGGAAATACCGTCCAGCGAATACGCGGTGGCCGTCGGGAGCTGGCCGGCAATGGTCAGGTTCCCGGTCCTGTCGGCAGTCACCTGTGGTGCGAGATCGGCCACCTGGATCGGACTGGGGCTGCCAGTGGCGCGGAAATTCAGCCCGAGCGAATCGATGGCTTCTCCCGACTTCGAGTCGGAGAGCGTCAGCGCCTCGGTAACCACCGGCGTGCCCACCACTTCAACCGTGGTATGCGCGCCGCTGGCGACGGGGAGCTGTAGATCGACGCGGACTTCGGCACGGGCCAGCAGGACAACGTCCTTGCGTTCCACCGGGTCGAATCCGCTTGCCGTGGCTGATACGACGTAAGTCGCCTCGTCGAGATGCACGAAGCGGAAAAAGCCCTCGGCGTCCGTTTCCACCGTGCGCACCTCGCCGGTGCTTTGGTTCTTCGCGTCGACTTTCGCGCCCGCGACGACCGCGGCGCTCGGGTCGGTGATGGCGCCGGTAATGGTGCCGTAAGTAGACTGCGCGAACAGGGCGCTCGAGAGCAGCGTGACAGCCGCGACTATGTAAGTCGCCTGCATGCACTTACTGTGTGGATATCGGATCTGTTTCACTTCGCCTCCCACGTAGATTCAGTTGTAGCCGTGCCGGGATCGGGAATTGACAACCCTCAGTCTTGTCCCGCGATGGGGACAGCATCCCCTGCTTGTTCCGGCTTAGTTGTGACTACGTGAGGTTGAGTGTACTATTTGGATCGTTTCATTTCGGCGACGGCTGTTTGAACAATTGATGACTGCCGATTTCGGAGGTTACTCCGGCGTAGGCTGGCGTACACGAGCCGGATTACACTTCAGCGGGCCGACGACTTTTCACGCCTTTCTTCTCTCGTGGAACAGAAACACTCCGGCGGCCGCGCTGGAAAGGGCGGCGATCGCGGCCAGCGCCAGAAACGCCCCGCTCCAACCGAACTGAACGGAAACACGCGCCACCGTGTCGCCGGAGAGCACGCCACCCAGATAGCCAACGCCGTCAATGATGCCGGAGGCCGTGCCACTTCCTCGCTTGCCGCCGAAGTCGAGCGCAATGGCGCCAGCCAGAAACGAGTAGGGCCCTATGATCAGAAACCCGACCACCCCGATGAACACCAGCGGCATCCACGGGGAGCCATGCATCAGATCGAGGCCCGGAACAAGGAGCGCTACGGTGGCCAGGGTGAGGCCCCAGAACATGAGCGCGGCACGGCCGCCGCGTCCAAGCCGGTCGCTCAACAGCCCACAGACGATCACCGACGCCCCGCCAAAGAACGAGAACAAAGCGCTGCTGCTGGCCCCACTGGCCGCGGTCATGCCCACGGCCTGCGTGAGGTAGGTGGGCGTCCACAGGTTGAAGGTCTCGCGCAGGATGGTGATGCCAAGAGAAAGCGCGCAGGCCACCTGGAAAACGCGGCTTCTCAGGAGGGGCCCCAGCAGCGCGCCCAAACTCCGCGGCTTCGCGCTGGCCTCTTCGTCGCCAAACAAGTTGGCGGGGTTCGCGGGCGGTTCCATTTCGCCGATGTCGGTGGGAGACTCGCGCAGCAGGCACAGGCATGCGCCGAGCAGCACGGCCAGCACGGCTGCGTCCGCCACGAAGACGCTTCGCCAGCCAAGGCCCTCGGCCAGCAGCAGCGCCATGAACTGCCGCACCACCGCATCGCCGAACAGGAAGCTCAGGCTGATGATGGCCATGACGGTTCCATAGCGCTGGAACGGGATCCACTTCGAGGAAATCTTCACCATGCCAGCCCAGCCGAGCGATTGCACCAGACGATTGCCCATCCACGCCAGAGTGAACAAGGGCATGCCTCCGGACACCGCGAACAGGAGCGTGAACACGATGCTTCCGGCCATGCCGAAGAGGAAGTTCCGACGGCCACCCAGATAGTCGGCGAGCCCTCCGCTGGGGAACTTTCCGATGGCGTATGCGAACACGCCAAACGACGCGACAGAACCCAGCATGATGCGAGCCGCGCCAGCGCTCACGCCGCGCCGCGTCATCTCGGCGATAATGAGCGGCATCGCCACCGAGAGATTCGACCGGCACAGATAATAGCCGGTGTAGCCGGCCACCAGCAGCGAGACGGTCAGCGTCTGCCACCGCGCCAGACGATGCGGCCGGGCAACCGTGCCGGTCATGTCTACTTGCCGGCGAGGAGGTCGTGCCCCTCGGCTTCGGCCAGACGAATTCCGAGGATGGAAGCGAGGGTGGGAGCAATGTCGCGCATGTCGATGGCGCCGAGCGAACGCCCCGCGGGAACGCGCGGCCCGGCGATCAGAAACGTGGAATCCATGTCCGGCACTTCGGGAAGATAGCCATGCATGCCGCGCAGGCTCGACTCGGTGACCAGCGGGCCGGTTGCGCGCGCGCCAAAGGAATAGCCGGGCTGGAGCGCTATCAGAAACGCGGCGCCGGGAAAGCCGCCCCGGCGTTTTAATTCATCCGCGCCGAGCACGCGCTGAATCCCGTTTGCCGGGTCTTTGCTTAAGCGATCGAGCAGCGCGACGACGCGCTCCTTCATGCCCGCGGGCGCGTCCGGGTTGAGCATTACCGCTCCCGACGCCCCGGCCCCCCAGCCGGCGGCCTGCCAGGACTTCACCTTCCCGGCGTCATCCAGCGTGACGAAGCCCGCTTTGACGAACTCGGTGAGCAGGTTGACGTCCTTGCTGATCTTCACGAAGCCGTGGTCCGAGACCACCGCCACCACCGTGCCGGGACCGGCGGCGTCGCGCACGGCGCCCACCAGCGCGTCCAGTTGTTCGAGCGTGGCATTCGCTTCCGGGCTGAACGGGCCGGACTGGTGCTCCACGTGATCGAGCGAGGCGAAGTATACGGTCATGAAGGCGGGGCGTTTCAGCTCAATCAGGCGCACGGCGAACAGAGAGCGGCGCTGATCCCCGGCCAGGCTTTCGTCGCCGCCATCGGCGTAGGGTGGCAAGTCGCGCTCCAGCAGATCGAGCAGGCCGGGGGTGGAAAGCGCCCGCACCAGCTTGCGGTCGTCGGGCGTGCCGGCCCGCCAGTATTGCGCCAGATTCCAATCGATCCGCGCGCCCACGGTGACCGGCCAGTGTACGTTAGCGGTGCTCAGCCCGGCCTTTGCGGCCTCGTCCCAGAGAGTGGGAACTTTGATGTCCTCCGCATACCAGTACCAGCCGCCATAGTTGCTGTTGGTGGGGTCGAAGGTGGTGTTGGCATAGATGCCGTGACGGGCGGGAGACACGCCGGTGACCAGGGTGGTGTGGCTTGGATAGGTCACCGTCGGCAGCACGCCGTGCACGGCGGTGGCATAAGCGCCAACGGAAACCATCTGCCGCAGGTTGGGGATCTTCAGGCCGTACTCATCGGCTTTCAGGACGCAGT
>CAYVPZ010000048.1:7000-13001 GCA_964453955.1 uncultured Solibacteraceae bacterium
GATGGAGATGAGGACCACCGGGAGGCGCGCGGCGTGAACGGCCAGCGCCAGCGCGAGAAGGAACGGGATTGTCCTGAACAAGTGGACCAGTGTACGGCGCGCCCGTTACAACGGGATGAGGATTGGGTGAACGGCGCGCCGGGCCGGTCAGGGCCTGTTCATGTCGCTGGAGATCTTCTCGAAGCGGGCACGCTGCTCGGGCGTCAGAATCTGCAGGATGCGATTCTTGCCCGTGGCGCGGTAGGATTCCACCTGCGCTTCAAGATCGCGGTGGTAGGCGACGAAATCGTCCAGGATGTAGCGGAGCTTCTCGGCCTGGTCCGGAGTGAGATTCAACTCATGCTGGAGCCGGTCAAAGGAGAGCGTCGTTGCATCGCTCAGACGCGGGTGCGGGTGCATCTTCTCGTGCAGCCCGAAGCGCATGGTGAGCGCGCCCACGGCGGCGCCCGCCAGGAAGACGAAAAACAGCATGGCCAGGATTCGCGGGTCCTGCCAGCCAGGCCTCTCCGCTGGCGTCATCCGTTATTCCTGGAAACTGGCGAGGCTGGCAAGGACAACGTCCCGATCCTGCTCACTGGTCGCCGCCGTGCCCTGTTGCGGCAGCTCGCGAATCGCGGCAATGGCCGGGGATGTGGCGGGGGTCATCCGGAACGGTTCGGTGCTGACGATATAGGCGCTAACCACCAGCGCCAGGGCTGCCGACGCCAGCGCCACCCGGCGTCCCAGCGTGGGCTCCAGCAGGAGCGCCCAGACGGACGGCTTGACGCGCCGTTCAATCCGGCTCAGCACCCGCGCATAGAACCCGGGCGCGGGATCCAGTATTTCGCTCGGGCGCAGCATTCCGACCAGCCGGGCCTGCTCGCGCAGGATCTCCAGCTCGGCGGCACACTCCATGCAGGCTTTCAGATGATTACCGAAATCACCCGTGCGCGATGGCTTGCCCGCGAGATAATCTTCAAGTCCTTCTCTTACAGGCTGATGCATGACTTCATTCCCTCAAAAACCAACTCGTGCCGCGGGTCTTTGCCCACTCTTCGCGCCATCAGGCCACCGTTGGGCCGGTCCGATTCAGCCGCTGCGCAGCTTTGAGCAGCTTCTGCCGGGCCCGGAACAGCTTCACCTTGATGGTATTCTCATTCATACGGGTCATCCGGGACAACTCTTCCACCGAATGACCTTCCACTTCCTTCAACAAAATCAACGTCCTGTCCTCCTCCGAGATTTTCTCGAGGAGTTTCAGGATCAGATCGCGCTGCGCCAGTGCGGTATCCACCGGCGTATGCTGATCCGTCGCGGTGTCCGAGTTCTCCATCCGCAGAGCGTCGTCCTCGGAGAAGTCGCTTTCGTACACCAGCTTGCGAACTCGTTTCTTGCGCAGATAATCATAACACTCGTTCACCGTGATTTTGTAGATCCAGGTGAGCAGCGAACTCCGGAAATCGAAGTTGCCGATGGAGAAGTAAATCTTGGCGAACACCTGCTGCGCAATGTCCTCGGCGTCGTTGTGGTTCCGCAGGATGCCGAAGATGATGGAAAAGACCTTGGCCTGATAACGCTCCACGATCTCGCGAAAGGCGAGTTCGTCCCTGGCCTGGATGCGACGGACCAGGACCGCTTCTTCGCTGTTCCTGTGATCCACTCTGGTTTTAGCCTGGGGCCGAGCGGCAGAGGCCGGGAACGGGAGAACGCCTGTATATCCGTCCATACAACTGACCAGACGTGCCTTGACCGCTCCGGGTTGCGTCGGTTCGTAGCATCCTGAGTCGAAGTTTAGCATCCATTGAAGTGCCAGGCCGCCGCCGGGTTGCACCGGACCTGGGGGCTGGGGGATAATACGCAAAGGTTCGAGGAGATTTACAAATGGTGAACTTGACAGAACGGGCCGTCGGCAAGGTGAAGGAGATCCTCTCCGCGCAGGAGCCTCAGCCGGCCGGGCTCCGCATAGCCGTGGTAGGCGGGGGTTGCTCGGGCTTCAGCTATTCCATGGCCTTCGAGAACCAGCCCAACATGCTGGACAAGACGTACAGCTACGAGGGCTTGAAGGTGTTCGTGGATCAGGCCAGCATGCTGTACCTGGACGGGGCCGAAGTGGACTACGTGGAGACGCTCGAGGGTGCCGGCTTCAAGTTCAACAATCCAAACGTGAAAAGCACCTGCGGGTGCGGCAGTTCCTTCAGCGCGTAAGGTTGAGGGAACCGCGGACTGGTCTTCCGAGAGCGCCGGGCGGAGCCTCCTCCGGCGCTCTTCGTGTGTGCGCCCATGCTGGAAAAGCTTCTGACCGAGCAGGCCAACCCGGCCTCGGCGGGCATTGACAGCCGCCCGACGGCAGAGATTCTCCGTATTATCAACGACGAGGACGCCCAGGTGGCGCCCGCGGTGGCGGTCGAGATCCCCCGCATTGCCCAGGCCGTCGACGCCATTGTCGAAGCCATCCGGGCGGGCGGACGGGTGTTCTACGCCGGCGCGGGCACCAGCGGACGGCTCGGTGTCCTCGACGCGGCGGAGTGCCCGCCCACCTTCGGCGTACCGCCGGATCTGTTCCAGGGCGTGATCGCCGGTGGCGAGGCGGCCATGGCCCGCTCCACCGAGGCCAGCGAGGACGATCCGGCCAGCGGCGAGCGCGACCTGACCGAGCGGGGATTCCGAGAAACCGACATTCTTGTGGGGATTGCCGCCAGCGGACGCACGCCATGGGTGCTGGGAGCAGTGGCGGCCGCTCGAGCCATGGGAGCGGTGACGGTGGGGATCTGCTGCACGCCGGATTCGCCGCTTGCGCGAGCGGTGGACATCCCCATCGTGCCTCTTCCCGGTCCGGAGATCATCGCCGGATCGACGCGTCTCCGCGCCGGGACCGCCACCAAGCTGGTGCTCAATATGCTGTCAACGGCGTCCATGATTCGCCTGGGGTATGTCTACGGGAATCGGATGGTGAACGTCCGCCCGAGCAACGCCAAGCTGCGCGACCGGGCCATTCGAATCGTGTCCGAGGCCGGAAAAGTGGACCCGGGCAGGGCGGAAGTGTTGCTGGACGAGGCAAGCGGGAGCGTTCCAACGGCCATCGTCATGGCGCGCCGGAATCTGCGGCGGGCGCGGGCCGAACAGTTGCTCGAAGCCGCCGGTGGCCGAATCTCGCAGGCGCTTGGGGAACAATAGAGGTAATGGACAAACTGCGTATTCGCGGCTGCAAGCCGCTGGCGGGCGAGTTGGTGATCAGCGGCTCGAAGAATGCCGCTCTTCCGGCGCTGGCGGCCTGCCTGCTGACCGACGAGCCGGTCCGGCTGACGCGCATTCCCCAGGTCCGCGACATCCGGACCATGGAGAAGCTGTTGGCGTGGACCGGAGCAACGGTCGAGACCGAGGGCGGCGAGGTTCTGGTGCAGGCCGGTTCGCTCGAAAACCCGGAAGCTCCCTACGATCTGGTGAAGACCATGCGCGCCTCCAGCCTGGTGCTGGGACCTCTGGTGGCCCGCACCGGGCGGGCGCGGGTGTCCATGCCCGGAGGATGCGCCATCGGAGCGCGTCCCATCAACCTGCATATTTCCGCGCTGGAGGCTCTGGGCGCGCGCATCACGCAGTCCCACGGCTACGTGGAGGCGGAGGCGCCCCAAGGGCTGCGCGGCGCCCAGATCCGCTTCGATCGCATCACCGTGACCGGAACCGAAGACGTCATCATGGCCGCCGTTCTGGCCGAGGGCGAGACGGTGATCGAGAATGCCGCCCGCGAACCCGAGGTGCAGGATCTGTGCGTCCTGCTGACGAAAATGGGCGCGCGCATCGAAGGCGCGGGCACCCCGGCGATTCGGATTCAGGGCGTTTCCCGGCTGCGCGGAACCGGGCACGCCATCATCCCGGACCGCATCGAGGCCGGCACGTTCATGATTGCCGCCGCCATCACTGCAGGCGATCTGCGCATTCGCGATTGTGTGCCGGAGCACGTGCACGCGCTTTCGCTGCGGCTGCGCCAGGCGGGAGCGGAGGTGGGCGAGGAAGGACCCTGCACACTGCGCGTGTCGGCGCGCGGGCGCCTGAAATCCGCCGACATCACCACACAGGAATACCCTGGGTTCGCCACCGATCTGCAGGCTCAGTTCATGGCGCTGATGGCCACCGCGCAGGGGATCGCCATCGTCACCGAGACGATTTTCGAGAACCGCTTCATGCACGTTCTGGAGCTGGCGCGCATGGGCGCCAATATCCGGCTGGAAGGCCGCCAGGCGATTGTCGCCGGAGTGGCCGAGCTGACGGGAGCCCAGGTGATCGCATCCGATCTGCGGGCCAGCGCTTCGCTGGTGCTGGCCGGTCTGGTGGCCCGGGGCGAAACGCTGATCGACCGCGTTTACCACCTTGACCGCGGCTACGAACGAATCGAGGCAAAGCTGGCCGCGGTGGGGGCCGACATTCAGCGGGTTCAGTGAGGGAGGAGAACCATGGGTGCTGCCGCGAAACATCATAGTCCGGCTTTTCTCGCTCTGGTAAATGAGGCGAAGAGCCGCGTCCGGGAAATCGATATCGACCGATACCGGAGTATGCGGGAAGAAGGCCGGCTGCACGTTCTGGTGGACATTCGCGAAGACCATGAATGGGCCGCCGGGCATGCGGCGGGAGCGGTTCATATCGGCAAGGGCGTCATCGAACGCGACATCGAACAGAAGCAGCCGGATAAGGCCGCAACCCTGGTGCTCTACTGCGGCGGGGGATTTCGCTCGGCGCTCGCCGCCGAGGCCCTGGGGCGCATGGGTTACCAGAATGTCGTGTCGCTGGACGGCGGCTGGCGCGCCTGGCAGGAGGCCGGACTGCCCACCGAAGCCTGACTCTACGTCGTCATCGACTTGTAGCTCTCGTAGAGCACGGCGACAATGACGCAGGTCTCCGCGAACTTCAACAGCCGCACCAGGTTCTTGCCCATGAACTCGAACCGAAGCATGAGCGCCAGGCCGAGACCGATATAAAGAGGCAGCGCGGGAATGTGGTCGGCGTACGACTTCACCCAACTGATCATGATCAGGTAGAACAGGATGGGGATGTTACTCTCCAGCCAGTTCTTGGTCCTCGTGTACAGGACAAAAACGGCGAAGATCATCAGCAGACTCGTGGTGAAGCTGTAGACAGTGATCTGCATACCGCATGCTCCCGTCCGGGCGCGACCCCGGGTCGCCTGCCGGGCTCAGAACGTATAGCTCATGCCCAGCATGGGAACGAAATCCTGCAGCCAGGCGCCGCTGATTTTTGTCCCCGTGTTCGGCGTTATGACGTTGGAGGGGAACGGCGTCAGGTAGTCGTGCATCTCGATGCGCAACTGGAAGGAGTCCGTAAGGGCGAATTTGATGCCAGCGCCCAGCGAGACCATCGGTTTCAGGTCCTGCGTCTCGGTGAGCAGCCCGATGCTCTCGATCGGCCCCTGGTAGACCAGTGCCGGGCCCGTCCCGCGGTAGACCTTTACCCCCGCGCCCGCCGCCAGGAACGGGCGGACCCGGGAGCTGCGGGGCGCAAAGTGCCACAGGAAGTCGTAGTGAATAGCGTGCGTCTGGCCGGCCATGGTCTCATTCGCGCCGTTCGCGCTCAACTCCGGATTACTCGCCTCGTAGTCATAGCGGATTTCTCCGCCCAGATAACGTCCGGAATCGTTGCCCAGCCACACGCTGGCGGCAATGGCTGTCGTAAAGCTGGCGTCGGCATTGGATACCGAACCTACAAACGTCTGCGACGTATAGAAACTGCCGCCCCCGGCGGCGCCGACTTCCCACTTCTGCGCCAGCAGCGCGCCGGCGGAAAGCAAACCCAGAACGATCAATCTGTGGACGCGCATAGGTATTGGTCCTCGACTAGTTCACTACCCTGACATTGACTGTCGTGGTGTTGCCGCCAAGGCTGATCGCCAGCGGCACGGACAGGCCCTGGGGAACATTCTTCGGCACGGTTGCGTTGATCTGGTAAACGCCGACCAGGGTCGGCGTGAGGCCGGAATAGAAGACATTGAGCGGCACGCCGCCCAGCGTCACCG
>CAYVPZ010000049.1:0-12954 GCA_964453955.1 uncultured Solibacteraceae bacterium
ACCCCGTATAGCTCTCGCCCGTATCGCGCCGCACGATCGACTTCATGGCCGCGTTCGCTTCCAGCGTCGTCGAATCCACCCCGATGGTCTTCCCGCGGATCAGCCCGCCCTGCGCCAGCCGCTCCAGCACCCAGGTGAAGATGCGCTGGTGCGTTTCCGCGCTGATCAATCGCCGTGTCCGTGAAATGGTCACGTGGTCCGGCGTCGTCTCGTCCAGCCCGATCAACAGAAACTGCCGCAGCGTCAGCGAATCGGCAAGACGCCAAGCAATGCCGCGCTCGCTGTCGATCCCCTCGAAGAAACCGACCATCATGATGCGGAAGTACAACCCCGGTGGCAATGACGGCCGCCCCAGTTTGGCGTGATAGAAACCGGCGCAGCTCTTCTCGCAGAAGCGGTCGAAACCGGCCTTCTCCAGAATTTCGTTCAACCGCCTGTAAAAAGGATGACCCGGCGCGGAAGGCAGCTCGCCGCCGTACCACAGAGCTTCCTGCCGCTCCCTCTTTTTGCGCGTCCCCATCGCCATACCCGATTTTACGGGCAAAACATTCTCAGGGCCAGGTGTTTCTTGCCTTTAGACACGGGCTGCTAGGGATTTGCATTGCGGATGTGTCGGGCAAGGGGATCACAGCGGCGCTCTTGATGGCGAATCTTCGAGCAGCGGTAAGAGCTTTCGCGCCGGGCAGCACCGGTCCGGCAGCACTGTGCAGCAAGCTGAACGAAGTGCTGTGCGCCAGCATCGCGCCGGGCAAGTTCATCACCCTCTTCTATGGAGTGATCGACAGGGAGCGGCTCATTCTGCACTTTGAGAACGCCGGGCACTCTTCGCCAATTGTGCTGCGGGGAGGCGAGGCAACGATTCTTACCGAAGGCGGGACGGTTCTGGGGCTGTTTCCGAAGTCCGCGTACGAGGAACGGCAGTTCGCGTTGCGCCCGGGCGATTGTCTACTACTCACGACGGACGGCGTGACCGAAGCCGCGGACGCACACGACGAGCAGTTCGGTAACGAACGAGTGATTGCTTCGGCAGGGGCAGCGCGGAGTCTCGGCGCGCAGGGCATCCGCACCAGGATTCTGGACGAAGTGACGCGCTTCTGCAACGGTAACTTCCACGACGACGCTTCGCTCATCGTGGTGACAGTGGACTAGCGTCCCACCCCAACTGGTGTCGCGTTCCGTCATCGGTGTGGCGAGGTCCTGAATAACGGCGTATCCGGAAGTTGAGATCGCTGGTCGTTCGTGGCGCTACAATGATCTTGCCGGGCGAAACGGACGCGGCACTGCGGGGACGCAACCATGCTGAGGGATAGTCCGGTGGGCTCATCGAAACGATGAACGGAGCGCGGCGGCTTCGCTTCGGCGCTCTTCAAAAAATCACATCGGATCGGTAGACCCGCATGCCTTGAAAATCCCCGCCCGAAGGGCGGAATACTCGCTAGCGGAGAGCGCCCTCTCTCCATTTCACGCTGAACCAGCACAGTATTGCCCTGAAGTGGCTTCCGTGTAAATGGTGGTGCCTTCGCTAGGCGTCCCCACTTTGAAGTAGGACCACATGGCCATTTTGCGAGGCCCGTACTCCTGGAATGGAAGATGGAACTCCCGGGCCAGAAGACTCGTCGCGCATCCGGAGGCGTCAAGATACCAGTGCGATTCATACCGCGCGCCGCTGGCCGAGCACACGGCGACGATTCGAGCGCCGTCCCTTTCGACGGAGACCGCGCGGCCGCGAACCACGCTCACCCCCAGGCTGACCACCCGTTCGCGGAGTCGCGGGTCCAGCGTCAGGCGATCCGCGTGCAGCGTGTTCAGCTCGATGTTGTATGGCGCGCGCCCCAGCCAGGGCGACACGGCATACTGCACGGAGGTACCATCTTTCATCTGCAACGTGACATGCCGCTTGTAAGTGGAGACATGCGACCTGAGTAAGTAGTCCTTCGAAAAGCCCACGGCGCCCAGCAGGTCGGGCGTTGCCCAGTCCAGAGATTCTCCAACGGCCTGACGGACGCCGGATTCAGGTTCGAGGCAGGTGACCCGCAGGCCCGCCGTCGCGAGATGTATCGTTGCCGCCATACCGGCCACGCCGCCGCCGATTATGGTCACGTCGGGCCTGAGGCAAGCGTCATTGGTCATAGGCGCGCGGGGTCAGATAGCGTTGCCGGACCGACTTCTTTCCGAAAGTGAACCAAAAAGCGGATGTAGGGTAGCATCGCACGGAGACGCAGGCCGGTCAATAATACTTTGATGCTACGAAGACAATCGGGCGAAGGCGATGCGCGCCCCGTCTACTCGTTTTTGACTATTGTCGCGAGCGAGTCCTGTCCGTAGACTTACTTCAATAGTCTCTGGAGGGACGTTTACTCGCTTATGCGTAAAACCGCCTTGCTATTCGTGTGCCTGTGCGCATTTGTCAGGGCCCAGGCGCCCATCGGAACACTGGAAGGGCAGATTACCGATCCAACCACGGCAGCGGTGTCGAACGCCGAAGTCAGCGTCCACAACGCGCAAACCGGCCTCACGCGGACCGTCCACTCGTCGCGCCAGGGAGAGTTTCACTTCTCCGACCTGCCCATCGGCACGTATCAGCTCGAGGTGAAGGGCGCGGCGGGATTCGCGCCGTACTCGGCTTCGTCGATCCGGATCGACATCGGCCAGGTGGTGTCGTGGCCCGTGGAATTGCAGGTGGCCAGCGCGCACACCGAGGTGAACGTCACCGGGGAAGCGGTGACCGTGGACACCAGCCAGGCCATCGGCAATGTGATTGACGAGAAGCAGGCGAACGATCTTCCCCTCAACGGACGCGACCTGACGCAACTGGGCCTGCTGCAGCCCGGAGTGGCCCCCATGACCGTCGGCCTTGCCGAGGCGGGCGGCATCTCGCGCAGCGGCCAGGCATACGCGGTGAATGGCGAGCGGCCGGAATCGAATAATTACCTTCTGGACGGCGCCAGCAACGTGGACGACGTAAACGGCGGATACGCGCTCCGCGTGCCCGTGGACGCCGTGAATGAGTTCCGCATTCTCACGCTGAACGCGCCCGCCGAGTACGGGGAGACCAGCGGCGCGACCACGTCGATAGTAACCAAAGCGGGCAGCAACGCTTTCCACGGCGACCTCTACGATTTCCTCCGCAACGACGCCATGGACTCGCGCAATTTCTTCTCCCCACAAACCCAGCCGCTGCACCGCAATCAATACGGCGCCACGCTGGGCGGACCCATCCGCAAAAACAAGGATTTCTTTTTCCTCTACTACGAGGGGCAGCGCCTTTCCGATGGCGAATCGCAGGCCGCCATCGTGCCCACCGCCGCGGAGCGGAGCGGCGATTTCTCCGGACTCGTCGATCCCTCCACGGGTCAGCCCGCGCCGCTCATCAACGAGTTCACCGGCCAGCCGTTCCCGGGCAACCTGATACCGGCGTACATGCAGAACCCGGTGGCCGTGGCGGCGGCGAACCTGTATCCGCTGCCCAACGCCGGCGGCAACGTGTTTGAAACCACTCAACTCGGGTCGACGAATTACCACCAAGGCGGCTTCCGCCTTGACCACTACGTGAGCGACCGAGATCAACTCTTTCTGCGGTTCTCCAGCTCGTCGCTGAACCAGCTCGACCCGCTGCCCATCGCCGGCGCCGAAGTGCCCGGTTTTCCGGTCACCGACGACATAGTGACCAACTCCGCCACCACCTCCTGGGTCCACATGATCTCCCCGCAAACCGTGCAGACCGTGCGCGCCTCGTTCTTCCGCAATGTATTCCTGAACGGGCAGGCGGACAATCACACACCCGGCAGCAGCCTTGGATTCCAATACGATCCCACTCTCCCGCTGAACGACGGCGTTCCCTATCTCATCGTAAGTGGCTATGCATCGCTGGGTAACCCGATTACAGGGCCGCAAAACACTTATCAGAACGACTATCAGGGATCTTACTCGGTGGCCATGACTCGCGGCCGGCACAACCTTAAGTTCGGCGCCGATCCGACTCGCGAGCAGATCAACGTGCTGTTCGGAATCGCCACCAACGGCTTCTTCGTGTTCGCTCCTTTCCCCGCGAGCGATTCCTTCGCCAGTTTTCTGCTGGGACAATCGGTGCAGTTCTTCCAGGGCGGCGGCGAGTTCGATCGCGGGCTGCGCAAATGGGTGGCGGCCGGGTACGCGCAGGATGAGTTCCGCCTCACCCCGCGCCTGACTCTCAACTTCGGCCTGCGATACGAGGTGAACACGCCCTACACCGACATTCGAAATCGCATGAACGCGTGGGCGCCGGGCGAGCAATCGACGGTCTACCCGAACGCGCCGGCGGGGCTCCTGTTTCCCGGCGATCCGGGCGTGCCTGCGGGCATCGCTCCCATCGACTATCGCGAATTCATGCCACGCGTGGGCGTCGCCTGGGATCCATTCGGCGACCCCAGGACCGTCGTGCGGGCCGGCTACGGCATTTTCTACGATGGCTACACCAACGGCACGGGAGGTCCCCTGCAGGCGTCCGTCAGCGCGCTGCCATGGACCCAGGCGTACCAGTTGCCCGGTCCGGGATTCGACCTGGCCAATCCCTATGGCGGCGGCCCGACCCCGTTTGGCAACGGTACTTTTGTCGCCCCGGCCACGGTGCTCACCGTGCAATCGGGAATGCTGCCGCCGTATTCGCAGAACTGGGATCTCTCCATCGAGCGCGCAATCGCCAAGGACTATCTGTTCGATATTCGCTACGTCGGCACCAAGGGCACCCATTTGCCGCGCTTCATCGAAGCGAACCCCTCCATTTACGGGCCCGGCGTCAACGCGAATAACAACAACCAAATACGCGAGTACACCACTTGTAACTCGGCCGGCGTCTGCAATTACGGATCGGTCGGATTGGTGGCCGACGAAGACAGTTCCACTTATCACGCCCTGGAAGTGGCCTTCTCGCGCCAGTATTCGCACGGCCTGAGCTTCCTGGCCTCTTACTGGTATTCGAAGAGTCTCGACGGCATCTCCACGCTGAACGTGGCCGGCTCGGCGCCCACGCTGGTAGCGGGCGAAAACGACCTCGCGCAAAACCCGTTCGACCTGGCGGCGGAACACGGCCCATCGCTGTTCGATGCCACGCACCGGTTCGTGTTCAGCGGAAGCTGGGTGCTGCCGAGCTGGCGGGGTGCGTCACACGGCGCGGCCCTGATTACCAACGGCTGGCAGTTCAACACCATCGCCAGCCTGTCCACCGGCACGCCGTTTACCGTCTACGACAGCGCCGACGTTTCCCTGCAGGGCAGCGCGCCCGAAATCACCGGCTTCTACTCCAGCCGGCCCGACCTGATTTCCAATCCGAACGAAAACCAGCCAAACACGCCGAACGAATGGGTAAGCCGCGCGCCTTTCCTGCAACTGAATCCGGTGACGCAGGCGGGCCAGTTCGGCAATGAGGGCCGCAACGTGGTGCGCGGTCCGGGGATCGAAGACGTCGATGTCTCGCTGTTCAAGTATTTCAACATCGACGAAACCCGGCGCGTGCAATTCCGCGCGGAATGTTTCAACCTGTTCAACCATCCGAATTTCGGACTCCCCGAGAACGACCTGGAATCCCCGGCGTTTGGTCAGATCCTGCAGGCGGGTCCGCCGCGCCTGATGCAACTCGCGCTCAAGTTCCTGTTCTGAGGTATGGAGGTCCGAACCGATGCCGCATATTGAACTCCCCGAAGGACTGCCCGGCATTACCAGCGCCTTCGCTTTTCGGCCCGAGACAGCCCGGCCACTGCGCGCGCTGGCCGAAGTGCTGCTGCGCGGCCCAAGCACGCTGACGAGCGGCGAGCGCGAGATGATCGCCACATTCGTCTCCACGCGTAACGACTGTTATTTCTGCCAGACAAGTCACCGCGCCGCGGCTGCCCATCATCTGGATGGCAACTACGAGCTGGTGGACGCCGTCCGTTACGACTACCAGAGCGCGCCGGTCAGCCCGAAACTGAAGGCTCTTCTGGGCATCGCGGGCAAGGTGCAACAGGGCGGGAAGAACGTCACTTCGGAGGATGTCGCTCGGGCGCGCGCCGAGGGCGCCACCGATATCGAGATTCATGACACCGTGCTCATTGCGGCCGCATTCTGCATGTACAACCGGTACGTGGACGGCCTGGCCACTTTCGCTCCCACCGACGCGCAACTCTACGATGAAATGGGCGCGCGCATGGCCAACGAGGGTTACGTGCGAGAAGCAGAGCCTGCGGCCGCAGCCGGCCGCTAGCCCGTGGCAGAACGCAGGCGAAAACGCCTGCTCCACATCGGCAGAGGAATGGTTTGCAGTTTTTGTGGAGCAGGCCTTCGGCTTCGGCAGAGCGTAATCAGGCCTCTTTGCGTTTGCGCCGGCGGGCTATGGCACGAAACACAGGAACCCCGCGCCGAGGAAGGGCATCAGGTACAACAGCAGGTCCCAGCGGCCGAACTCGACGGGCGTCACCTCCACCGTAGCCATGGCTTCACCGTTTCCAGCCGCGCTCCTGAGGATGACTCGCGCGTGAATGAACTCCTGGCGATCAAATGTCGCCTCCGCTTTGTATTGCAACTGCGAGCTCGACTCATCGATGGTGGCCGCGTAGCGTCTCTCGGCGATGCGGCCGTTGATGGGTTGAACGGCAACTTCCACCTTCAGGTCCCTGGGAACCGAGCCGCCCGGAGGCGCGTCCACAATCACCCAGAACATTCCGGTGCCGATATCGGGATGAGTCCATAGCGAGACGATACACGGGCCGATTCGTTTGTCCACGATGATGGGGAACGGCGGTCCGTTGTGGGCCTGCGCCGGCAGACTCAAAACCGCGAGTAACATCGCTGTGCAGAAAGCTCTCATCCGCTTATGAACGTGCCGCGCATGTCCATGGGTTCCGCAATCAGCCACAGTGCTCCCATCCACAGGAGCACGCAGACGGCCGCCCACGGGAGGAAGGCTCGCATCGTCCGGCCCGGCGCATCCTGGGTTGCGAGGTGATGGGCTACCAGCAGCGACCCCGCGAATCCCAGAATCAGGAACCCGATTTCCAGCGGCTGCACCATGGTCCGCGGCATTCCGGTCAGGGTCCAGAGGGGCTCGCCGAGGACAGGCCATCCCAGATTCGCCAGCGTGTTCTGAGTGAGTGGCACGATAGTCAACAAACCGGTTAGAAAGTGGAAGCCGTAATGGGCCAGCCACATGCCGAATCCGAGCGGAACCAGCGCGTAGCTGTAACGCACGGCCAGCGGCAGAAGCGCGCGCCGGCTGCCTCCGAGGACGTGCGTGAGCCAGGCCGCCAGCCCCAGTAACAGCACCGGTTCCACCACCAGGAAAACGACAAACAGCAGACCGAGAATGGGCGCAAGATGCCGCACATAAAAGACTCTCGCCAGCCCGGCCTCCAGTCGGTACACCGGCGTGATCATGCCAAACGCGTTCAGCAGCGAGCCAAACGTGAAAGCGATCGCCAGCGCGGCCAGGTCCTTGCGGCGAGAGAACAGGCCAATGCCGGAGCGCATCGGGTCGGTCATCAACTCGGCGGCGGGGAGTCGGCTCAGGATGCCCACGTTGTCATGCGGGCAGGCTTGCACGCAGTCCAGACAGAAAGTGCAATCCATGTTGCCCACTTTAAGAGGCTGGAAGAGCGCGAGTTCGCAGCCGCGCTGGATCACCACCAGACCGGAGTGCGGCTCGCGGCGGCCGCGGATGCAGTCTTTCGTCCGGCAGCAATCGCAGACCGCTTGCTCGCGCACCCGGACCTCGAGGGGCGAAACCAGCGACGATACGAAATTGAACTGGCCTATGGGGCACACGAACTTGCAGAAGGACGCGTGTTTGAAGAAGCCGTCCACCACCAGAACGGCTACGAAGTAGGCGATGATCAGCCACGCCGTCCACCAAGGCGACGACCACAGCGCAAACAATTCGTAGTTGAAAGGAATCAGAACGAACAGCCCGAGCGAGAGCCATTTGTTGCGCAGCTTCCGGGGCCAGTTGAAGCGCGGGCGGAAAAGGCGGCGCTCGGCGTTGCGCACCAGCATGAACGGACAGGCGAGACAAAAGAAGTTACCCGCGCAGAGCAAAGTCAGGATCAACAATCCACGAAAATGCACCCAGCTCAAGGTCGTCGCGAGATTTCTGGGGGCCAGTGCCGGACCAAACAGGCCATGCAGGATCATCACCACGCTGATGAGCAGCAGTGGAATCTGCGAGACGGTGCGGGCGTGACGCCAGTGGAGAAACCGGCCAAGAACCGGGACGTGCAGTAAGTCGGTCACTTAGTTCGGCTGGACGCCGCTCACTTCCACCTGCCGCTCCAGCTTCTGGCCGTCAGCGAGGGTGATGTGTACCAGGATAACCCAATCGCCGGCCATCGTAAGCTCGAGATGCCCCATATACCGGCCCGGTTCCGCCTCTGTCGTGGAGCCAAAGACAGGCTCCATGCCCGGATGGGACATGTCCCCTTCCAGTTCTACATGGGCCCGGGTGACCGGCCTGGCACTGGCGTCCGTCAGACTAATCGCGACCATCGCGGCGCCGACGCGGGGCGGCCGGGGTGTGACCTGGCACTGCATCGTGATCGCGTCCGCCACATCGCCGGAATTGCCGCACCCGGAGGACGACAACACAACGGCGCAAGCGATGAACAAGATCCCGCGATGCAAACCCGTTTCAGGCCTTCGCCGAACGCGGCCGCCACTCGCAGGTGCAGGTGCTGTGCTGCGGTTCACCCTTTGGCGGGAACATGTGATAGTACATGCCAATCACCATCGGGATGAACATGATCGAGTTGTAGAACAGATGGCGTATGGTCCGAAAACTCGAATGATCGGCGCTCACGGCCAAATCGCGGGGCGGCGAGAGATGCGGACGATGCCCAGGAGCAGGGAGACGGCCCGGTTGATTCGGAAAGCACCGGAAAGGCAGCGATCGCCTGCGCGCGTGCGCAAACGGGGCAGGTGTGGCCGGGCCTCTCCAAGACGGTATCTCGCTCAGCCAGGCAGCGCGGTAGTAGTTCAGCAGCCGCCCAGTCGTTGCCGCCGCTTGAGTGAGCCCGCACTCACGGTATGCATCTCTTGCATCCCTGCTTCTGCGAAGTTCGGCTGACCCCATGCTGCCTCAGCGCCCTCGGCCTTGAAACAGCAAGGGTTATTATTATGGCCAATCTCGCGCTCAGGCGAAAGCGCCATTTCTGTTCGGGTCCGCCCTAACCGGACCGGTTGCTCCGGCTGAACGCCTCTCAGTAGGTTGTGGGCGGCGGAACGAAGGGGTGGTACCCGACGCCGACATTCACGAAGTTGCACCGGTACTCCCCGTAATTGGTTTTCCAGCAGGCACCGGGCGAATCTGGCATTTCGACCATCGTGCAGTTCTTTCCCGGAGAGAATGATTGCATGCCGCAGGCCCAGTTCCTGGCATATCCGGTCAGCGTGAGGACGTCCTCGCGGTTGTCGATGTCTTTCCTGTTGTTATCCTCCCCGGTAAACACCCCCGCGCTGTTCCTGGAGAATTGCCGGGAAACCGGTGATGTGCACCTTGACGTCGGTCAACAGGGTTTCGATGGTCCCAAAAGGTCCCTCCATTGTGCATTGAGCAAGAATGGCCGCTTCCGCGTCGGAGGGCTTGTGCCTGACGGCGGGGCAAGGGCGGGGTGCGCGGCCTCCGAACTGCCGAACCAGCGTATTGCCGTCAGGATCGGTTGCCGGCCGGGGATGCGCCGAGAGAGTCTGACCTCCGCTGACCTGGCACGCGGCAAGGCCGCACATCATCAGGCCGGTGGCCAGCATCGTTAAAGGGGCGTTTCCTGTCTGTCGATTCTTCTGCATGATTTGACTCCTCCTTCGTAATCCGCCCCAAAATGCGTAAACGGCCCTGGGTAGCCGTCATTTTTTTGGAGGGGCGGAGAAAGCTCTCCGCGCGACTGGAAGGGACCGCGCTTTGCTCCGTGTTGCGCGGAATTCTTTTTTGACGGGTGTTGCGCCTCTTTTCCGCCTTATCCCCTGAGAAAGGAAAAACAATGGCCCTTGCATGTTTAGCCGTGGGTATCGTGCGGGATGAGAGCGACGACAAAGCTTACTACCCTGTTGCAGGCACCGCGCTCACCGGGCATCGGATCGCACCAGACGGCAGTGGCCAGCGTTCAGGAGTGAGAATGACCAGATCAGTGTTTTTGTCTCGATACGTGTACGTTGCGTCAGCACTGCTGCTCGGCTGCGCTTTGCTGCCGGGCCAGTCGGCCCCCTCGATTAGAAGCCAGGCCGGTGTGGTGAACGCGGCAAACTACGCCCCGGCAGATTTCCCCGGGGGCGCCATTGCTCAGGGATCGATCTTCGTGGTCTTCGGTACGGGACTGGGGCCGACGACACTGCTGTCCGCCACTTCGTTCCCCTTGCAGACGACGTTGGGCGGAGTATCCATCACGGTGACGCAGGGCGCCACCACGGTCAACGCGATTCCGGTCTACGTGTACGCCACGCAGGTGGCCGCCATCATGCCCTCCAACGCGCCGTTGGGAGCCGTGCAGGTGACGCTGACCTATAACAACGTCCGCTCGGCCCCGGCGCCGGCCCAGGTGACCCAAACCGATGTGGCTCTGTTCACCGTTCCCAATTCCGGCAGTGGGCCGGGCGCTATTCAGAACTTTGTCTCCGGACCGCTGCCCACCAATTCCCTGACCAGTCCCGCCAAGCCCGGACAGGTGGTGATCTTGTGGGCCACCGGCCTCGGCCCGGTGCAGGGCGGGAACGACACCATCGCTCCGGTGACCGGCACTCTTCCGGTCAACGTCGGTGTGTACCTGGGGAACCAAGGCCTGTCCCCCTCCTATAGCGGACGCAGCGGCTGCTGCGCCGGCGAGGATGAGATCGTCTTCACCCTTCCCCCGGACGCGCCGCTGGGATGTCACGTGCCGGTGCAGATTGTCACCGGAGATGGCGCACCCAGTAACGTGGCCACGATCGCCATCTCAGCCGATGGCGGGCCCTGCAGCGATTCCGTCACTCCTTTCGGGACGGTGCTCACTGGAAAGACCGGAACGGTGCTGCTCACGCACGTGACCGCCGGCGCGGGCTCGGGTGCAGTCGCGGTGAATCTCGCCGCCGATCTGGCGGTGGCCTCGTTCCGCAACGACACAGACACGCTCTATGCCTTCAGCCCGCTGTATTCGCTTCCGCCGCTCGGCACCTGCAACGTGTATCTGGGCGCGGGCAATGCGTTTGCAGGCGCGCCTCTTCCGGGACTTGGACCGGTGGGCGCGGGTTTGGACGCAGGCGCCGTGACTGTGAATAACGGCCACGCGAGCCAGCAGCTCGATGCGGCGGCCGGCTTCTACGCGGACGCGCTGGGCTACACCCCTTCGCTGTTCTTCACCAACGGTTCTTACACGGTGAGCGCGTCGGGCGGGGCCGACATCGGCCCGTTCTCGGTGCAGCTTGGCGATCCACCCAATGTGACCTGGACTACCGCCAGTCAGTCGAGCGTGGTGACCCGATCGGCGGGCCTCGCCGTGAACTGGACGGTCAGCGGCGGGGACCCCTCGAAGCTGGTGGCGCTCATCATGGGAGGAAATGCGGATACGCCGGACAACCGTAGCGAGGTGTTCCTGTGTGCGGCCCAGGCCTCGGCCGGGACGTTCACCGTGCCTGCCGCCATCCTGAGCCGGGTGCCGGCCACTCGCAGCGGCGGCGGATCGATGGGGCTGGTGGGCGTCGGAATGCTGCCGTCGCAACCGCAGGCGACAATTCATGCCACCGGGCTGGACTACGGGCTGGCGGATTCGCTGGGCCTGAGTGTCCATTCCACGACGTTCCAGTAGACGGTTCAATCAGGGGAAAAGACAATGATCAACAAGATATTCTCGTCACGAGCCGCCAGGATGGCAATCGCTCTCAATTTCCTGGCGGGCTGCTGCTTCCTGGCGGGTTGCAGGAAGGCCGATGTCTGGGTTGCCGGAGGCGGGTTCCTGCAACGCGGTTCCGAGAGCTCCGACGGCTCCAGCTTTACGTTGAGCGACCAGCAACCGAAGATGGACACGCAGGCGCTCCTGGTCAACTCCCAAAACCCGGGTTTCCTGGACCTTCTGTTCGACTCCACGACGCCCACACTGGATCAGCTCTGGGTACCCCCGGGGACCGGGGGCGTTCAGGAATACGATGTGTCTGGGGCGGGACCGTACAGCCCCAATACCATCTCCACCAGCGGCAAAATCGCGGTGGCGCTCGCGAAAGACGATCAATATGTTTATGCCGCGCACCCGTTTGACGGGGCCGTCAGTGTGATCGACTGGTCGAAGCTGGCGGTGACCAGCGTGATTACTCTCGGTTCCGGACGCCAGCCCAGCCTGATCGCGAAAGGCGTGGGTCTCTATGTGATCAGCAATTCCGATCTGGTGAAACTCAGCGGCAGCAACAGTCCCGCCGAGCTGGGCAGCGCCAATGTCGACCCCTACGCCAGCGATATCGCGGCCGGGCAGGGGTACGTCGTGGTGCCCAACGTCTCCACCGACAAGATCTACGTGTTCGTCGACGACACCAGTCAGGGAAATCCCCGGCTGTGGTGGACCATCAATACGGAGAACGGCAGCCCGTACAGAGTGGCCATCAGCAGGAACTCCGCCACGGCGTATGTGACTCTGATGACCGGCACGGAGGGCACGAATCCCGGGTTGGTGGACGTGCTTGACCTGCAGAACCGGCAGGTGACCGCGCATATCCAGGTGGGGGCGTGTCCCTCGCCGATTGCGGTCACACAGGTGCAGTTGGGTGGGAGCTACCAGGACAGCTCGGTACTGGTCGGCAACCAGTGCGACAGCACACTCTCGCGGATCGACGTGTCAAGTCAAACGGTGGTCCAGACCATTCCCCTGCCGGGCGTGCCGAACGCCATCGCCACGAACTGACTCTTGCGCTGGGTTTTTTTTTGACGGGTGTTGCACCTGTTTTCCGCTTGTCAACCTGTGCAGGCGAAAACGCCTGCTCCACGACGCCCTGCGGCGA